>NZ_JBFUHV010000141.1:0-23637 GCF_056402215.1 Rhodococcus sp. P4_B6
GGCCGTTCGGGGACGGCACCCCGCCGCCTCCGCCGAAGCCCGGCGAGGAGGTCCCGGCCGGGCACGGCGTGTGATCGGGCGGATCTAGGCGCCGGCGTAGGTGCCGAAACTCCAGAACACGCCCTCGGGGTCGCGGCAGGTGAATCCGCGCGAGCCGTAGTCCTCGTCCTTCAGTCCGGCGACGATCGTGGCGCCGGCGGCCACGGCGCGCGCGTGGAGTGCGTCGGGGTCGTCGACGACGAGGTACACCGACCCCGTCCCCGGCGGCAGGTCGCTGATGACCGAGTCGTCGCGGGGTGAGCCGAGCATGATGCCGCCGCCCTTCGGCCAGCCGAGTTCGGCGTGATCGACCCGGTCGCCCTCGCCGTACACCGCCTTCTCGGCGAACCCGAAGGCCTCGACGAGGAAGCGGATCGCGCCCCGCGCGTCGCGGTAGACGAGCGTGGGCCACACACATGTGGTTTGCGTCGAAGTAGTCATGACATCACCGTGCACCGTCGTCGGGGTCGGGGTCTTGGACGAATGAGAAGGGGTCGATCTCCCGCCACCGCGACGGCGGGACTCCCGCGAGATCGCGCCAGTCCCGCGCCATGTGGGCCTGGTCGTAGTAGCCGCACACCGCTGACACGTCGGCGAGTGTCGCCCCGGCGGCCCCCTTGAGCATCCGGTGCGCACGATCGAAGCGGGACAACCGCACCACGTCCTTGGGCGTCACGCCGTACTCCGCTACGAACCTGTTCACCAGATGCCTTCTGCTCCAGCCGACCTCGTGCGCGACGTCGCCGACCCGGACACCGCCGCCGGCGACGAGCAGGTGCCAGGCGCGGGTGAGATGCGGGTCGATCTCCGCAGGCGCGGCGCGGCGCGTGAGGATCTCGTCGAGGATCGCGAACCGCCCGTCCCAGCCGGGTTCGAGGGACAGCCGTTCCGTCAACTCCCCCGCATCGGAACCGAGCAGGTCCTCGAGGCCGACGACCCACGCACCCAGGGCGGCGGTGGGCACGCCCAGCAGCGCCCGGGCGCCGAGCGGGCTGAGTGCCAGCTGGACGCCGTGCTGGTTGCCGTCGTGCCGGATCGTCACCGGTGCCGTCGCGATGCCGCTGGCCAGCGTGTCGTATCGACCGGGCGCCTGCTCGGGCGCCGCCTGGGCTGCGATGTCGAGGGGCTCGTCGATCGTCACGATCACCGTCAGGCAGGGCGAGGGCAGACCGAGATGGATGCCGGGCTCGAACCCGGCGAGCCGGTAGCCGTCGTACCCCGTGACCAGGGCGCGCAGGGGTGCGGCCGGGCGCCGGAAGGCCCCGGACGACACCGCGGTATCGCTGTCGGCGACGCTCACGACACCAGCCTAGGCAACGGCGCCGACAGCGGCCACGGCGTTCGCTCACCTACAGTCGGTGCCAGCACACTCGAAGCACTAGGCGAGACGGGAGCCCCGATGGCTGGCAATGGTGGACCGGTGGAGAAGGTACTGGTCTCGGTCCTCGACAACGGAAGCCGGCTCCAGGCGCCCGCGGTGGCCAAGTACGTCGAATGGGTCCGGCGCTCGCACCCCGGTGAGTCGCCCGCGCAGATCGTCGAGCGCATGGAGAAGATGTTCCTGCTGGCGGTGACGGGCAGCGGCAGCGCCGTCGGCGCCACCGCCGCCATTCCCGGGGTCGGCACTGTCGCCTCCATCGCGGCGGTGGGCGCCGAATCGGCGTTCTTCCTGGAAGCGGCGGCGCTGCTCACCCTCGCCGTCGCGTCGGTGCACGGCATCTCCGCCGCCGACCATCAGCAGCGGCGCGCACTGGTCCTCTCGGTGGCCCTCGGCGAATCGGGCATGGAGATCGTCCAGAAGGCGACCGGTGTGACGGCGAAGAACTGGGCCAGCGCCATCACCAGCCGCATCCCCGGCCCCACGATGAAGGGCATGAACAGCACGCTGGTGCGCAAGTTCATCACCAAGTACGCCGCCCGCCGCAGCGCGCTGATCCTCGGCAAACTCGTGCCCGCCGGCATCGGCGCCGCCATCGGCGGCGCCGGCAACCGGGCCATCGGCAAGGGCGTCATCAAGAACTCGCGGGAGGCATTCGGTCCCGCGCCTGCCCGCTGGCCGGACGAGCTCCGCGCGATCGAAGCGTGACCTAGTGGGCGAAGTGCTGTTCCGTCGAACGCCCGCCGCCCTTCTCGCAGAGTTCGGCGCACACTTCCTCGATCGCCTCGGCGACGAGGGTCCCCAGGTCGGCGCTGAAGCCCTCGCGGACGACGATGCGCAGAACCGCCACGTCCTCCGCGTCGGCGGGCATCGTGTAGGCGGGCACCTGCCAGCCCCGCGCCCGCATCTCGTGTGACACGTCGAAGACCGTGAACCCGGGGTCGCCGACCAGTTCGAACGACAGCACCGGTATGTCGGTCCCGTCCGTGATGAGGGTGAAGTATTCGAGCTCGGCGATGCGCTTGCCGACCCGGACCGCGGTGTCGCGCAGCGTCTCCATGATCGACCGGTAGCCTTTCCGGCCGAGCCGCAGGAAGTTGTAGTACTGGCCCACCACCTGATTACCGGGCCGCGAGAAGTTGAGGGTGAACGTCGGCATGTCGCCGCCCAGGTAGTTGACCCGGAACACCAGCCCCTCGGGAAGGTACTCACGCTCACGCCACACCACGAACCCGATCCCCGGATACGTCAACCCGTACTTGTGACCACTCACGTTGATCGAGGCGACGCGCGGAACCCGGAAGTCCCACAACAACTCCGGTTGCAGGAACGGGACGACGAAGCCACCGCTCGCCGCGTCCACGTGGATCGGGACGTCCGGGCCGCCGGACGCGGCGAGCGCGTCGAGCGCTGCCGCGATCTCGGCCACCGGCTCGAGTTCCCCGGTATAGGTGGTGCCCACGATCACGATCGCACCGATGGTGTTTTCGTCGACCGCGTCCCGCACCTGCTCGGGCGTGATGACGTAGCGGCCCTTCTCCATCGGCAGGTACTTGGGCTCGACGTCGAAGTACCGGCAGAACTTCTCCCACACCACCTGGACGTTGCTGCCGAGCACCAGATTCGGCCGGGCAGTGTCCTTCCCGGCCGCTTCCTGCTTCGCCCGCCACCGCCACTTGAGCGCAAGCCCACCGAGCATGACCGCCTCGCTGGAACCGATCGTCGAGACGCCGGTGGCGCTGGCCGGGTCGGTGGTCGACAGGTCGGGGGCGTGGAACAGATCGGCCACCATCGACACGCAGCGGGCCTCGATCGCCGCCGTCGCGGGGTACTCGTCCTTGTCGATCATGTTCTTGTCGAACGTCTCGGCCATCAATTTGTCGGCCTCGGGATCCATCCACGTGGTGACGAACGTGGCCAGGTTCAACCGGGAACTGCCGTCGAGCATCAACTCGTCGTGGATGAACCGGTACGTGGCCTCGGGATCGGTTTCGTCGTCCGGCATCCGCAACGCCGGAAACGGGTCGACCGAGAGGCGCCCGGTGTACGCGGGAGAGATGACGTCGCGTTGGTGATGATGGTGGTGCTTGCTCATGTGCGTCCCCAATCGATTGGTGTCAGCAAGCGCCGTCGCGACGCCTGTACGCAGTTGGTGAATCTCGGCACGGCAGCCCAGTAGGGTCGGAACAGTTCCATTCGATTGTGGCAGGGGAGGACGGGTTGACCACAGTAATCCCGGGAAGTTTCGCGGCGCCGATCGAGGTGCGGGGGCTGTCGAAACGCTTCAAGAACGTCGACGCGGTCACGGACCTCGGCTTCACCGTGCCGCAGGGATCGATCACCGGATTCCTCGGGCCCAACGGCTCGGGCAAGACCACGACGCTGCGGATGATCCTCGGTCTCGTGAAGCCGACGTCCGGCACCTCCACGGTCGCCGGCGTCCCGATCCGCTCCCTCGTCGACCCCGCGCGCACGGTCGGCGCCGTCCTCGACTCGCAGAGCCTGCACCCCAACCGGACGGCACTCGACCACCTGAAGGTGTACGCGTCCGCGATCCGCGTTCCGGACGCACGCGCACGCCAGGTGCTCGCACTCGTCGGGCTCGAGGACGTCGCCGGTCGCAAGGCGGGCGGTTTCTCCCTCGGCATGCGTCAGCGGCTGTCGCTGGCGACGGCGCTGCTCGGTGATCCGCGGATCCTGATCCTCGACGAACCGGCCAACGGGCTCGACCCCGAGGGCATCGCCTGGCTGCGCGAATTCCTGAAGGGCTTCGCCGCATCCGGCCGCACCGTGCTGATTTCGAGCCACATCCTCCGCGAGGTGGAGCAGACCGTCGACAATCTGGTGATCGTCAGCCGCGGCTCCCTCGTCTACCAGGGACGCATGGAGGAGTTGCGCAAGTCGCAGCAGAGCCGGTTGCTGGTCGCGTCGTCGAGCCCGGCCGCGCTGGCGACCGCCCTGGCCGCGAAGGGCATCGTCGACGCCCGCTCGCTCGCCGATGGGCGCCTCGCCGTCGTCGGTGCGTCCCTCGAACTCGTCGAGTCCGTCGCCGCGGGAGCCGGGGTGACGATCTTCGGGGCCGTCGGCGATCACATCGACCTCGAGCAGCTCTTCCTGTCGATGACCGCGGGCCAGTACGTCGCCGGGGCGAGCCCCGCCGCGCCCTCGGGGTACGGCCCGCCGCAGACGTACGCTCCCCAGCCCGGGTACGCGCCGCCCGGCTACCCCGCACAACCGGGTTACGCCCCGCAACCCGGCTACGGGCCGCCGCCCGGCTACCCCGCGCAACCGGGATACGCCCCGCCACCGGGCTACGGCCCACCACCCGCACACCTCCAGCAGGGTCCGATGTCCGGAGGTCCGCGATGACAACACTGCTCACCGCGGAATTCCGCAAGGTCACCACATTGCGTTTCTGGTGGATGCTCGGTCTGGCACCGCTGATCGTCGGAATGTTCTCGAGCGCGATCACCCTTCCGGTGATGCGCGCCTTCACCGACGCGTTCGAGGCCGATCCGAACGAGGCCAACCTCGCCGCCACCCTGTTCGGGCTGGCCGTCGCCGTCGCCCTCGTCGTCCTGTTCGCCGCACTGTTCGGGGCGGTCAACGTGGGCACGGAATTCCGGTACAAGACGCTCACCACCACGTTCCTCACCGCCCGCGGCCGGGACGGGGTGATCGGCGCCAAGCTCGCCGTCACCGCGGCGTTCGGCTTCTTCTACTGCCTCGTGGTGGAGGTGGTCAGCGTCGCCCTGCTGCTGACGTTCGGCGGTGACACCTTCGAACTGCGCGGATCCCTGTTCGCGATGCTCGGGGCGGCCCTGATCTGCGCGACACTCTGGGCGCTCATCGGCGGCGGCGTGTCGATGCTCACCGGCTCGTCCGTCGGAAGCTGCATCGCCCTCGTCGTCTGGTACACCCTCGGCGAGATGATCCTCCGCTCGATCCTCAGCGGAATCGGCATCGGCTCCGTCGGCGGCATCCTCCCCGTGTCCGCCACCCTCGGGACGGTCGCCAACGCGGCCGCAGGCAACGAGATCGACTGGCTGACGCTCTGGCCTGCCGCACCCCTCGCCCTGCTCGGGTGGACGGCGGTCTTCGTCGCAGGCGGTTGGGCGCTCACCCGGCAGCGCGACATCACCTGACGCCGCGCCGGATACCGGCCCTGTCGGCACCCGGCGCTAACGTGGACCCAGTGGTAGGTGAGAGTGCGTCCGGTTCGGTGATCGAACGGGAACAGACGCTGGAGCGGGATCAGGCACGGCCGGGCTGGATTCGACGGCTGAGCGGTGAGTGCTGGGCGCACCGTCGCGTCGCACTCGGCGCCCTGACCGTGACGGTGATCGCCGCCGGCATCGATATCTCGTTTCCCCTCCTCACCAAGTACGCGGTCGACGCAGCGGGCTCCGGTAGCGCCACCCAGGTGATCGGCACCGCCGCACTGCTCATCGCACTGCTCGCGTGCGTGCGGTTCGGCTGCCAGTACGGCCGCCGGATGCTCGCGGGCAAGCTGTCCCTGGACGTCCAGCACGACCTGCGGCTGGGCCTGCTCGGCGCGCTGCAACGGCTCGACGGGCGGGGGCAGGATCAGATCCGCACCGGCCAGGTGGTGTCCCGGTCCATCACCGACCTCCAGCTGGTGCAGGGCCTGCTCGCAATGGTCCCGCTGTCGGCGGGAGCGCTGCTCCAATTCGTCCTCGCCCTCGCGATCATGGCGTGGCTCTCGCCGTTGCTGACCGTCGTCGCGCTGGTGATCGTTCCCGCGGTCTGCCTCGTCGTGTACACGATGCGACCGAAGCTGTTCGCGGCCACCTGGTCGGCGCAGCAGCGGGCGGCCGACCTCGCGCAGCACGTCGAGGAAACCGTCACCGGTGTCCGCGTGGTCAAGGGCTTCGGCCAGGAACGCCGGGCCGTCGACCAACTCGAGGACCACAGCCGGGCGCTGTACGCCGAACGCCTGCGGGCCGCCCGGATCAACGCGCGCTTCGCCCCGACCATGGCGGCACTGCCCCAACTCGGCCTCGTCGGCGTCATCGCGATCGGCGGCTACCTCGCACTGCACGGGACCATCACGATCGGCACGTTCCTCGCCTTCGCCACCTACGTCGCCACGATGACCGGCGTCACCCGCACCCTGTCGTCGGTCGTGATCATGGCCCAGCTGTCCAGGGCCGCCGTCGAGCGCGTGTACGAGGTGATCGACGCCGAACCGGAGGTCGCGGACCCACCGCACCCCACCGCGCTGCCCGGCGGACCGCTCGGTGTGGATCTGCGCTCGGTGACGTTCGGGTTCGAATCGGAGCGCCACGTCCATCGCGGGCTCGACCTGCGGATCGCACCCGGCGAGACGGTCGCGGTGGTCGGCATGGCCGGCTCCGGCAAGACCGCACTGTCGCTGCTGCTCCCCCGCTTCTACGCGCCGTCCTCGGGTTCGGTGTCCCTCACGTCCGGCGGCGAATCGTTCGACGTGTCCACCCTGAGCGCCGAGCAGTTGCGTGAGGCGGTCGGACTCGTGTTCGACGAACCCTTCCTCTTCTCCGACACCATCGCGGCCAACATCGCGCTCGGCAGGCCCGACGCCAGCGCCGAGGAGATCCGCGCCGCCGCCGCCATGGCCGCCGCCGACGAATTCGTCTCCGCGTTGCCGGAGGGCTACGACACCGTCGTCGGCGAACGCGGACTCACGTTGTCGGGCGGACAGCGGCAGCGGATCGCGCTGGCACGCGCACTCCTCACCGACCCGCGGGTGCTGATCCTCGACGACGCCACGTCCGCTGTCGACGCCACCACCGAGGCGTCGATCTTCGAGGCACTGCGCGCCAACCACGGCCGGACGGCACTGATACTGGCGCATCGCCGCTCCACGCTGTCGCTCGCGGACCGCGTCGCCGTTCTCGACGGCGGACGGATCGTCGATTCCGGCACGGTCTCCGAACTCGACGAACGGTGTCCGCTCTTCCGCGCACTGTTCGCCTCCGCCGAGAACGCGGGCCCCATCGACGTCAGCGTCCCCGCACCGAGCGACCCCATGCCGTATCGGCGCGTGCCGTCCGAGTCCGAGTTGTGGCCGGAGGACGCCGAGGAATGGGACGGACCCGTCGCGGCCGCCTCGTCCGGCCGCACCCCGGCCCCCGGCGCGGGCCCCGGCGGCCGTGCCGGCGGCGGACCGATGGCGGGAGCGCTGGGCAGCGTGGCCGCCACCCCCGAACTCCGGGACGCCGTGAATGCGCTGCCGCCGGCCGTCGAGAGCCCGGGCATCGAGACGCGGAACCTGCGCCTCCCCGAACCCGACTTCCGGCTGTCGCGGATCCTGCGGCCCGTCCGCGGCCTGCTCGTGGCCGTCGTCGTCTGCCTCGCGCTCGACGCGCTGGCGGGGATCGCGTTCCCGTCCATCGTCCGGTACGCGATCGACCACGGTGTCGTCCCGCAGGACGCCGCGACGCTCTGGACTGCCGCGGGGGTGGGCGTCGCGCTCGTCGTCGCCGGCTGGCTCGTCGTCGCCCTGATGACGGTGCTCACCGCGCGAGCGGGAGAACGGGTGCTGTTCGGGTTGCGGGTGCGCAGCTACGCCCATCTGCAGCGGCTCGGGCTCGACTACTACGAGCGCGAACTGTCCGGCCGCATCATGACGCGGATGACCACCGACGTCGACGCGCTGTCCTCGTTCATCCAGACGGGGATGTCCACCGCTGTGGTGAGCGTGCTGACCGTCCTCGGCATCTCGGTCGCCCTCGTCGTCACGAACGTCACGCTCGCGCTGGTGGCCCTCGCCGTCATCCCGCCGCTCCTCGTCGCGACGCTGATCTTCCGCCGGATCTCCTCGGTGGCGTACACGGTCTCGCGGGAGCGGATCTCCCTCGTCAACGCCGACTTCCAGGAGAACGTCGCCGGGCTCCGCGCCGCCCAGGCATACCGCCGCGAGGAGTTCGCCGCCCGCCGGTTCGCCGAGCGGGCCGACAGCTACCGTCGCAGCCGGATGCGGTCGCAGCGGGCGATCTCGCTGTACTTCCCGTTCATCGCGTACCTGTCGGACCTCGCCCTGGCCGCCGTGGTGTTCGTCGGTGCACACCAGGTCGCGGGCGGTCACACGTCCACAGGGACCCTCGTCGCCTTCGTGCTGTACCTCGGGCTGCTGTTCGGGCCCATCCAGCAGCTGTCGCAGGTGTTCGACGGGTATCAGCAGGCCAGTGTGGGCCTGCTCCGGATCGGAGACCTGCTCCGCACACCCAGCTCCATCGAGCGGGCGACCTCCCGTGACGATCTCCAGCCGATCCACGGGCATCTGCGCGGCGAGCTGTGCCTGCGCGACGTCGGGTTCCGCTATCAGGGCGCGGACAGCGACGCCCTCACCGACATCGAACTGCACATCCCCGCCGGCACCACCGTCGCACTCGTCGGCCGGACCGGTGCGGGCAAGTCGACCATCGTGAAGCTGCTCGCCCGCTTCTACGACCCGACGTCCGGGGCGGTGCTCGTCGACGACGTGGATCTCCGCCGGTACCCACTCGGCGAGTACCGCGGACGGCTCGGCGTCGTCCCCCAGGAAGCCCACCTCTTCACCGGGACCGTCGCCACCAACATCGCGTACGGCCGCCCGGATGCGAGCCGGGAAGAGATCGAGAACGCGGCCCGCGCGGTCGGAGCACTGGGCACGATCGCCGAATTGCGGGGTGGGATGCATCACCCCATCGGCGAGCGCGGGCAGGGTTTGTCGGCGGGCCAGCGCCAGCTGATCGCGCTCGCCCGAGCCGAGCTGGTCGACCCCGATCTGCTGCTGCTCGACGAGGCGACCGCGACGCTCGATCCGGCCACCGAGCAGGTAGTTCTCGAGGCGAGCAGCCATGTGACACGCACCCGCACGTCGGTGGTGGTGGCCCACCGGCTGGCCACCGCGGCCCGGGCAGATGTGATCCTCGTCATCGACAAGGGCCGGGTGGTGGAAACGGGATCGCACGCCACCCTGCGCTATGCCGGTGGCCACTATTCGGGACTGTGGGATGCGGCGGAGACCGGGGCGGGGAATAATCGCGGGGCGAGAACCGTCATCGATGGTGACCCCATCGGTTGGCCGTGAGACAGCTCACACGTGCAGGCCTGGCGATCTACACGTCACACGCGAGGGCTAGTCTCATGTATATAGGCGCTCTGATCGGGTACCGAAATAGAAACGAGGCGAACACCTGCCGTGAGCAGCAGCTCTACATCCCAGTTCGGACAGAACCAGTGGCTGGTTGACGAAATGTACCAGCGTTTCCAGGACGATCCGTCGTCCGTGGACGCGAGTTGGCACGAATTCCTGACGGATTATTCTCCCGACGCAGCCGCCGCCAAGGCAGGCGCAGCCAACGGACGCGGCACGAACGGCACCACCACCGCCGCACCTGCTGCCGCTCCCTCCGCCAAGGCTTCGACTCCCCCTGTTTCCGAGTCCGCGACCGCACCCCAGCCTCAGACCAAGCCGGCCAACGGTGCCGCAGCCAAGACTGCACCCAACGGTGCAGCTCCGAAGGCTGCCGCCCCGAAGACCGAGGCCCCCAAGAAGGCCGCACCCGCAAAGGACGCCCCGGCGAAGGACGCGAAGGCGTCCGCCCCCGCGCCTGCCGCCGACGAGTCGAAGGTTCTCCGCGGCGCAGCTGCTGCCGTCGCGAAGAACATGTCGGCATCGCTGGCCATTCCGACCGCCACCAGTGTTCGCGCCATCCCTGCGAAGCTGATGTTCGACAACCGGATCGTCATCAACAACCACCTCGCCCGTACCCGCGGCGGCAAGATCTCGTTCACGCACCTGCTGGGTTACGCGATCGTGCAGGCGGTCAAGGCGTTCCCGAACATGAACCGGCACTTCGCCGAGATCGACGGCAAGCCCAACGCGGTCACCCCCGCACACACCAACCTCGGCCTGGCCATCGACCTGCCGGGCAAGGACGGCAACAGATCCCTCGTCGTCGCCGCGATCAAGAACACCGACACCCACAACTTCACGCAGTTCTACAGCGCGTACGAGGACATCGTCCGGCGCGCGCGTGACGGCAAGCTCACCGCCGAGGACTTCTCGGGTGTCACGATCTCGCTCACCAACCCCGGCGGCATCGGCACCGTGCACTCCGTGCCGCGCCTGATGAACGGCCAGGGCGCCATCATCGGTGCCGGCGCCATGGAGTACCCGGCGGAGTTCCAGGGTTCGAGCGACGAGAAGATCGCCGAGATGGGCGTCGGCAAGCTCATGACGCTGACCTCGACGTACGACCACCGCATCATCCAGGGCGCGGAGTCCGGCGACTTCCTTCGGACCATCCACAAGCTGCTGATCAGCGACGAGTTCTACGACGAGATCTTCCACTCGCTGCACATTCCGTACGAGCCGGTCCGCTGGCGCCAGGACGTCTCCGAAGGCGCGGTCGACAAGAACACCCGCGTCCTCGAACTGATCGCGGCGTACCGCAACCGCGGCCACCTGATGGCCGACACGGACCCGTTGCAGTTCGTCAAGGACAAGTTCAAGAGCCACCCCGACCTGGACGTCACGACGCACGACCTGACGCTGTGGGACCTCGACCGCGAGTTCAAGGTCGGCGGATTCCACGCCCAGGAGAAGATGAAGCTGCGCGACGTGCTCAGCGTGCTGCGCGACGCGTACTGCCGCCACGTCGGTGTCGAGTACACGCACATCCTGGAGCCGGAGCAGCAGCAGTGGCTGCAGGACCGGGTCGAGGCGCACCACGTCAAGCCCACGGTCGCTCAGCAGAAGTACATCCTGAGCAAGCTCAACGCCGCCGAGGCGTTCGAGACGTTCCTGCAGACCAAGTACGTCGGCCAGAAGCGCTTCTCGCTCGAGGGCGCCGAGTCCGTCATCCCGATGATGGACGCCGTCATCGACCAGGCCGCCGAGCACCAGCTCGACGAGGTCGTCATCGGCATGCCGCACCGCGGTCGCCTCAACGTTCTCGCGAACATCGTCGGCAAGCCGTACTCGAAGATCTTCACGGAGTTCGAGGGCAACATGAACCCGGCGGCCGCTCACGGCTCCGGCGACGTGAAGTACCACCTCGGTGCCGAGGGCACGTACATCCAGATGTTCGGTGACAACGACATCACCGTGTCGCTGACGGCCAACCCGTCGCACCTCGAGGCTGTCGACCCGGTCCTCGAGGGCCTGGTCCGCGCGAAGCAGGACATCCTCGACAAGGGTGAGGACGGCTTCACCGTCCTGCCGCTGATGCTGCACGGCGACGCCGCGTTCGCCGGTCAGGGTGTCGTGGCCGAGACGTTGAACCTGGCGCTGCTGCGCGGGTACCGCACCGGCGGCACCGTGCACATCGTGGTCAACAACCAGGTCGGTTTCACCACTGCCCCGGAGCACTCCCGTTCGTCGGAATACTGCACCGACGTCGCGAAGATGATCGGCGCGCCGATCTTCCACGTGAACGGCGACGACCCCGAGGCGTGTGTCTGGGTCGCCCAGCTCGCTGTCGACTTCCGGGAGAAGTTCCAGAAGGACGTCGTCATCGACATGATCTGCTACCGCCGTCGCGGTCACAACGAGGGCGACGACCCCTCGATGACGCAGCCGGCGATGTACGACGTGATCGACACCAAGCGCAGCGTCCGCAAGAGCTACACCGAATCCCTGATCGGCCGTGGCGACATCTCGCTGAAGGAAGCCGAAGACGCCCTGCGCGACTACCAGGGTCAGCTGGAGCGGGTGTTCAACGAGGTTCGCGAACTCGAGAAGTACACGCCGGAGCCCAGTGAGTCGGTCGAGCTCGACCAGGTGCTGCCCACGAAGCTGAAGACGTCGGTCGACGAGTCGGTGCTCGAGCGGATCGGCGACGCGTTCGTCAACCTGCCCGAGGGCTTCACCGTCCACCCGCGCGTCAAGCCGGTCATCGAGAAGCGCCGCGAAATGTCGCGCGAGGGGAAGATCGACTGGGCCTTCGCCGAGCTGCTCGCGTTCGGTTCGCTGGTCGACCAGGGCAAGATGGTTCGCCTGTCCGGCCAGGATTCCAAGCGCGGCACGTTCACGCAGCGTCACTCGGTCCTCATCGACCGCAAGACGGGCGCCGAGTACATCCCGCTGCAGAACCTGGGCAGCGAGAACCCCGGCAAGTTCCTGGTCTACGACTCCGCGCTCAGCGAGTTCGCGGCCGTCGGCTTCGAGTACGGCTACTCCGTGGGCAACCCGGACGCGCTCGTGCTGTGGGAGGCGCAGTTCGGTGACTTCGTCAACGGTGCACAGCCGATCATCGACGAGTTCATCTCGTCCGGTGAGGCCAAGTGGGGCCAGCTGTCCGACGTCGTGCTGCTGCTGCCGCACGGTCACGAGGGTCAGGGTCCCGACCACACGTCCGGTCGTATCGAGCGCTTCCTGCAGTTGTGCGCCGAGGGTTCGATGACCGTGGCCGTGCCGTCCACCCCGGCCAGCTACTTCCACCTGCTGCGTCGCCACTCGCTCGACGGAATCCGCCGCCCGCTGGTCGTCTTCACACCGAAGTCGATGCTGCGCAACAAGGCCGCGGTCTCCGACGTCGAGGACTTCACCACCGGCAAGTTCCGCTCGGTGTTCGAGGAGCCCACGTACGAGACGGGCAACGCCGAACGCGACAAGGTTCGCCGGGTCCTCCTCGTCAGCGGCAAGCTGTACTGGGAGCTGCTGGCGAAGAAGCAGAAGGATAACCGCGAGGACATCGCGATCGTCCGCATCGAGCAGCTGTACCCGGTTCCGAGCCGTCGTCTCCGCGAGACGCTGGACCGCTACCCGAACGCCACCGAATTCCGGTGGGTTCAGGAGGAGCCGGCGAACCAGGGTGCGTGGCCGTTCTTCGGTCTGGCTCTGCCCGAGTTGCTGCCCGACAAGCTGTCCGGAATCAAGCGCATCTCGCGTCGTTCGATGTCGGCACCGTCCTCGGGTTCGAGCAAGGTGCACGCTGTGGAACAGCAGGAGATCATCGATGAAGCCTTCGGCTGAGGGGCGTGAAACGGCTGAAGCGTTCAGCTGAGCGTCTGATTGACTGATCTGCCATTGAGCCGGGTCGAGTTCACTCCACGGAGTGGACTCGACCCGGCTTCGTGGTACCTGGACCTCGGTCGCCACCTCACACGTATCGGCGCCCGGCCGCGGCCGTACGGCGGGTGTTTCCTGCGGGCCGAGTCGATGCATGCGCTGTTCGGGGCGGCCGACGAGTCACGTCCCCGCGAAGGCGATCAATCGTTCAACACGCTCTCGCACGGCCAGTCGTTCCTGCGGTACGTCGCCGACCCTCCGATCGGCGTGGGGTTGTGGATCCTGGACGAGCCCGAGCCCGAGCCCGAGGCCGCGCTGTCGTTTCAGTCGTGCGTGGCGTTGCTCGGCGTCCTCGCGGATCTGGCCGAGGAGGGTTCGCAAGTGATCATGGCGACGCACTCTCCCCTGCTCGCCGCGGCGCCGGGCGCGGAGATCTGGGAACTCTCCTTCCTGCGGCATCTGTAGCCCGGTCACGCCGGGGCCCGGCCGCATGCACCACTTCTCTGCACACGCGCAACTTTTCGCGCCCGAAAACGGGAGCGGCTACCCACAACGAGTGCGTCCGCTTCGGCGTCGGGGTAGTAGGGGTGTCAGGTCGTCGTGGCCGACACGAGCGCGGCGGCGATCTCGGGCGCGGCGGCAATGGCCAGCGCGGGAAGGGCCTGAACGTTGAGTTCGATCAGTTCTTCGCGGGTCAGGTGCGGGTCGCGCAACCAGGAAATCGTGACTTCCTCGACATAGGCGATCCAGCCCCGGACGGCGAGTTCGACCGCCCGGGTGGGCTCGATGCCGATCGCGGGCAGTTGTTCGAGGGTCCGCTCGGACATCACGGCGCGGGTCTGCTCGAAGACGGCCCGCATGTCCGGGTCGCCGCTCGCCGTTCCCCGCAGGAGCGAGACGTACGTGCCACGGTTCTCGGTGACGTAATCGACGTACGACGCGAGCACCGAGCGCAGGATCTGCATCGGATCGCGCGCCTCCACGACGTACGGGTCGGGGGCGGTGCGGGCGAGCATCTCGCTGCTGGTGTGCCGCACGATCTCGAGGTGGAAGTCGTGCTTCGACGCGAAGTAGTGGAACAGCAGGCCGCGGGAGACACCGGCCTGATCTGCGATGTCCTCGACGGAGATCTGCTCGAGCGGGCGCTCCGCCAGCATCTTGGCGCCGAGGTCGATCAGTTGGGCGCGCCGTTGTTCGGGGCTGAGACGGGTCCGCTTCACAACGTCCATGGGACAAGACTACTGAATGAAGGTCAATAGGCTATTGACTGCCCCTCAATAGCGCCCTATGGTTTCTTACATGAGTCTCCCCGTCACAGATACTTACGCCCCCACCGCAGGTGTCCGCCACGTCGACACACTGATCATCGGCAGCGGGTTCGCCGGCCTCGGCGCGGCGATCAAGCTGACCCAGGCAGGCAAGACCGACTTCCTCGTGCTCGAACGCGGCAACGAGGTCGGTGGTACGTGGCGAGACAACACGTACCCGGGTGCGGCGTGCGATGTTCCCTCACATCTGTACTCCTACTCGTTCGCGCTGAACCCGGAGTGGACCCGGTCGTTCTCGACGCAGCCCGAGATCCAGAAGTACATCCAGTCGGTGGCGGACAAGTACAAGGTGCGCGACAAGCACCTCTTCGGCTGTGACGTGCAGTCCGCCCACTGGAACGAGTCGACCACTCGCTGGGAGGTCAGCACCACCAAGGGGAACTTCGTCGCGAAGGTGGTCGTCTCCGCGGTCGGCGCACTGTGCGAGCCGTCCCTCCCCGACATCAAGGGCATCGAAGGCTTCGAGGGCGAGATCTTCCACTCCGCCCGCTGGAACCACGACGCCGACCTGACGGGCAAGCGCGTCGCCGTCATCGGCACCGGCGCCTCGGCCATCCAGATCGTGCCCGCCATCGGCAAGAAGGTGTCGCACCTCGACGTGTACCAGCGCACGGCGCCGTGGATCCTCCCCCGGGCGGATCGCGAGTACACGACGCTCGAGCACACCGCGTTCAAATACCTCCCCGGCTTCCAGAAGCTGTGCCGCACCGGCATCTACTGGATGCGCGAGAGCCAGGTCGTCGGACTCGCGAAGGCCCCCGTCTTCATGAAGCCGCTGCAGCTCGCGGCCGAGCGCCACCTGCGCCGTCAGATCAAGGACAAGGCTCTGCGCAAGAAGGTGACGCCGAACTTCCAGATCGGCTGCAAGCGCATGCTCATCTCGAACAACTACTACCCCACCCTCGCGCAGGACAACGTCGACCTGGTGACCGACGGCATCGCCGAGGTCACGGCGAACTCGGTGATCTCGAAGGACGGCACCGTCCGCGAGGTCGACGCCATCGTCGTCGCCACCGGTTTCCACGTCACCGACTCCCCCACGTTCGAGGGCATCTTCGGCAAGGACGGCCGCTCGCTCGCCGCGGTCTTCGACGAGGGCGGGCAGCAGGGTTACAAGGGCGCCGCGATCGCGAACTTCCCCAACATGTTCTTCCTGGTCGGCCCGAACACGGGCCTGGGCCACACCTCGATGGTCTTCATGATCGAGTCGCAGCTCAACTACCTCGTCGACGCCCTGCAGACGATCGACAAGTACGGTATCGGCAAGATCGAGGTCCGTCAGGACGCCCAGGACCGGTACAACGCCGACCTCCAGGAGAAGCTGTCACACAGCGTCTGGAACAACGGCGGGTGCGCGAGCTGGTACCTCGACAAGCACGGCAACAACACCACCCTGTGGCCGGGCTTCACGTTCCAGTTCCGGAACGAGACCAGGCGCTTCGATCTCACCGCGTACGACAGCGTGGCCACCGCCGATCTGCCTGCGCCCGTGCACGTAAACGGAAAGACCCCCGGATCCGCCGCCATCCCGGCGCAGATCGACCTCGACGACGACAAGGTGACAGCACAGTGAGCGAGTTCGCAGGCAAGGTAGTCGTGATCACCGGGGCCGGCTCCGGCATCGGCAGGGCGCTCGCCCTCGATCTGGCGCGCCGGGGCGCCCGGCTGGCGATCTCGGACATGGACACGGTCGGACTCGCCGAGACCGCACGCCAGGCGGAGGCGCTGGGCGCCGAGGTCAAGTCCGATCACCTTGACGTCACCCAGCGCGAGGCGGTGCTCGCGTACGCCGACGAGGTGCGGGCCCACTTCGGCAAGATCAACCAGGTGTACAACAACGCCGGCATCGCCTACCACGGTGAGTTCGAGAAGTCCGAGTTCAAGGACATCGAGAAGATCATGGACGTGGACTTCTGGGGAGTCGTCAACGGCACCAAGGCGTTCCTGCCGCATCTCATCGCGTCGGGCGACGGTCACGTCGTGAACGTCTCGAGCCTGTTCGGACTGCTGTCCATGCCCGGCCAGAGCGCGTACAACTCGGCGAAGTTCGCCGTGCGCGGTTTCACCGAGTCGCTGCGCCAGGAGATGCTGATCGCCAAGCATCCCGTGAAGGTGACGTGTGTGCATCCCGGCGGCATCAAGACGGCCATCGCCCGCAACGCCACCGCGGGACCGGGCGAGGATCTCGACACGTTCGCAAAGTTCTTCGACCAGAAGCTGGCACGCACCACTCCGGAAGCGGCGGCGGAGACCATCGTGACCGGCGTCCGTAAGGGCAAGGCGCGCGTGCTGATCGGCGCCGACGCCAAGTTCCTCGACGCCTGGGTGCGGCTCGTCGGACCGAGCTACCAGCGGGTGGTTGCCCTCGTCGCCGGACGCGTCCTCCCCAAGTCGAACTGAGGTACCGATGAGCTTCCACCTGCCGCTGCCGGTCGTCGCGACGGCCCTCCGGCCGTTCTACCGCCTCAGCCTCAACGCACGGCTTCCGTACTCGGTGCAGCGGACCCTTCTCGACGTGGGTGCTCCACTGCAGCAGGTGCCCGCCGGTGCCGTCGTCCGCCCGACCGTCCTGGCCGGGAGGCCCGCGGAGCGGATCACGGTGGGAGCCACCGAACGCCGGACCGCTGTCCTCTACCTGCACGGCGGTGCGTACACGATCGGTTCGCTCGCCACCCACCGATCGCTGGCCGCCCACATCGCCCGAAAATCCGGTTGCGTCGTCTACACCCTCGACTACCGGCTGGCTCCGGAACATCCGTTTCCGGCCGGGCTCGAGGACGCCGTCGCCGCGTACATGGAGCTGAACACCGAACACGGTTACAAGACAGAGCAACTCGCCATCGCGGGCGATTCGGCGGGTGGTGGCCTGACCGTCGCCACCGCACGACGCCTGATCGATCGGCACGGCGTGACTCCCGCGGCGTTGGCGTTGATCTCCCCGTGGGTCGATCCCGGCAGGCGCGACACGTCCCGGGACCGTGATCTCGTCGTCAACACCGCGTGGTCGTTCGACGCCGCCGAGAAGTACCTGGGCAACGGAGACGCGCGGGATCCGGGTTACGCACCGTTGCAGGGAAATCTGGCGGGACTGCCGCCGACGTTGATACACGTCGGGGTGGACGAGGTGCTTTACCCGCAGATAATGGAGTTCGTCGACAAGCTGAACGAGTCGAAGGTGGACGTCACGCTCACCGAGTACGCCCGGCTGTGGCACGTCGCCCATCTGCAGGCGTCCCTGGTCCGCGAGGCCGCGGACGCGGTCGCGGAACTCGGGGCGTTCCTGGGTTCACAGATGGGAGTCCAGCCACACCCGCGCCACGTCGGCTGAATCGGCACCACCGCGGACCTGGCCGATCATGTCGGCCAGGTCCGCGGTCGTCAGTTCACCCGCCACGACGTTCAGCGCCTTCAGCTGGGCTTCGCTCAGGGTCCCGATCCGGAACAGCGGCACCACGTTCTGCGCGGTGAACACGTGTTCGTCGTCGGACAGCAGCACCAGATCCGTGTCCGCGACGTCGGGCGACGACGTGGTCACACCGGCCACCACGGCTCCGCCCGCCGGTGCGGGGACGGCGAGTTCACCGAGCGCGGCGGCGTCGTCGGCCACCCTCGTCGTCTGCGCGAACGTGCACCCGGTGAGGCCGGCGAGAGCATCGGCCTCGAACGCCGGGGCGAGGACGGCGGTGCTCTTTCCGCACGAGGGAACGAGGTCGTCCAGCGTGGTGAGACCGAGCTGTTCGGATATCTGCGGAGTCACCGCCAGCGCCGACCTGTCCTCGGCGGCGGCGAAGTCGGAGATCGAAAGCCCCTGCGGCAGAGCCTTACTCAACGCCTCGAACACGTCGTCCTGTTCGGTTTCCGTCGACTCGGGGTCGTAATAGCGCAGCAGCCGGCCCGTGAACTCCGGCACCAGCGTGACGCTTCCGGCATCGAGTTGCCCGAGATAGGCGGTCCGGTCACCGAGGCCGTCGTCGGTGGTGACCGGCGCGCCCGTCGAACGCAGGGCACCCGCATAGATTTCGGCGAGGATGCGGCTCTCCGCACCGTCGCCCGCACCCACCACGATCTGGCCCTGCCCCTGTCCCGCGGCACCGTCGAGGGTTCTGTCGCCACCGGCGCACCCGGACGCTGCCCCCGCGACCAGTAGCAGCGCGGACGCGGCGATCAGTGCCCGGGACCACGCCGCCGGGCGCCCGGCCGATTCGTCTGTGCGTGTGTGTGCCACGTCGCGCCTTTCGTTTACCTCGAGCCGGCCGAAAACCGTGCTCTGTCCGCCCCTATCGTTACACTGGCCAACCGATGGCGCGGACACGCGTCCACCGGCTTTCCGTCGGCAGGTCCGGCGCCGGTGACAACGGGAAGGACGCTCATGCGCACCTCACGAATTCTGTCGGGCTTCACCCGCCGCTCCGTGGGCAGTATCGCTCTCGCGACGGTCGCCGTCGTGTCGCTCGCGGCGTGCGGTGGCGGCGGATCCGACCCCCTGTCCGGCGGCGGCGAAGGCTCCGGTGACGACCCGAACGCGATCATCGTGGGATCGGCGAACTTCCCCGAATCGGAGACGGTGGCGAACATCTACACCGAGGTGCTCCGCGCCAACGGGTTCGACGTGACGACGAAGTTCAACATCGGCTCCCGTGAGGCCTACATTCCCGCACTGAAGGACGGGTCGATCGACGTCATCCCCGATTACACGGGCAACCTCCTGCAGTATCTCGACCCGGATTCCACCGCCACGAGCGCCGCCGACGTCGACGCGGCGCTGCCTGCCGCGCTGGGGCCGGAACTGACGATCACCACCCCGGCCCCCGCGGAGGACAAGGACGCCGTCGTCGTCACGAAGGAGACGGCGCAGCGCTGGAACCTCACCTCCATCGCGGATCTGGCGGCACACTCGAACGAGGTGAAGTTCGGCGCACCGGCCGAATTCCAGGAACGTCCCGGTGGCCTGCCCGGCCTGAAGGCCAAGTACGGCCTCGACATCACGCCCGACAACTTCGTCCCGATCGCCGACGGCGGCGGTCCGGCCACGGTGGACGCTCTCGCGTCGGGACAGATCACGGCCGCCGACATCTTCACCACGTCTCCGGCGATCGCAGAGAACGGTTTCGTGGTGCTCGCGGACCCACTGAACAACTTCGCGGCGCAGAACGTCGTCCCGGTGTTGCGCACCACCAAGTCCTCCGACAAGCTGACCCGCGCCCTCGACGCTCTGTCCGCGAAGCTGACCACCGAAGAGCTTGTCGCGCTCAACAATTCCGTCTCGGGTGATGCGAAGACCGAGCCGGCGGCGGCCGCGAAGCAGTGGGTGACGGACCAGGGGCTCGACAAGCCGGTCTCGTGAGGAGGCTGCCGTGATCACATTCTCGGGAGTCACCAAGCAGTACCCGGACGGCACGACGGCGGTCGACGGCCTCGACCTGCAGATCGAGGCCGAATCGTTCACGGTCTTCGTGGGGCCGTCCGGCTGCGGCAAGACCACGTCGATGCGGATGATCAACCGGATGATCACCCCAACCACTGGGACCATCACGGTCGACGGCCGCGACATAGCCCGGACCGACGCGGTGAAGCTTCGCCTCGGCATCGGCTACGTGATCCAGAGCGCGGGACTGTTGCCGCACCGCACGGTGGTCGACAACGTCGCGACCGTGCCGGTGCTGCGCGGCGACTCGAGGCGCAACGCCCGCAAGGCCGCGTTGGCGGTGCTCGAACGCGTCGGACTCGACCCGGCGCTGGCCTCCCGCTATCCCGGCCAGCTCTCCGGCGGCCAGCAACAACGCGTCGGGGTCGCCCGGGCGCTGGCCGCCGATCCGCCGATCCTGCTGATGGACGAACCGTTCAGCGCCGTCGATCCCGTTGTCCGCGAAGATCTGCAGGCCGAGATGCAGCGGCTGCAGGCCGACATGCGCAAGACGATCGTGTTCGTCACCCACGACATCGACGAGGCCGTCAAACTCGGTGATCGGGTGGCGGTCTTCGGGCCGGGCGGCCGGTTGCAGCAGTACGATGCACCCGACACGGTGCTGTCGGCGCCCGCCACCGATTTCGTCGCCTCGTTCGTGGGTCGTGACCGCGGGTACCGGGGGCTGTCGTTCCGGACGGCAGATCAGGTTCCGCTGCACACCCTGCGGACGGCGACCGAGAACGAATTGCCCGGGCTGCGCCTCGAACAGAGTGAATGGGTCCTCGTCGTCACCGACGCGGGCGTGCCGCGGGGGTGGATCGACGTCACCGGCGTCGAGGGGGCGCGGGCCGGTCGGCCCGTCTCCGAATGCACTGCGGCGGGCGGATCGCTCTTCACCCCCGGTGCCGACCTGCGGCAGGCACTGGACGCGGCGATCTCTTCGCCGTCGGGCATCGGGGTGGCCGTCGACGCGGACGGTGCGGTCTCGGGCGGCATCCTCGGCTCCGAAGTGATCGCGAAGCTGGCCGAGCAGCGGGCGGCGGAGGACCACGCGCGGGGTGAGCACTATTTCACCGCCCAGCAGGCGACCCCGGACGGGCCGTGATCGCGTGCGCTGGCTCATCGACAACTTCTCGGTCGTCGTCGACCTGACGAAGACCCATCTCTATCTCGCACTGGTTCCGCTGCTGATCGGGTTGCTCATCGCGGTTCCGGTGGGCACGGCGATCCGGGGTGCTTCCTGGCTGCGAAAGATCACGCTGATCGTGGCGGGCATCGCGTTCACGATCCCGTCGCTGGCACTGTTCGTGACGATCCCCTCCGTCTTCGGACTGCAGATCCTGGACCCGCTCAATGTGGTGATCGCGCTGACGATCTACTCCACGGCACTGCTCATCCGCGCCGTTCCCGAGGCTCTCGACTCCGTTCCCGCGGACGTCGTCGACTCCGCCACCGCGATGGGTTTCACGCGCCTCCGCCGGGCGCTGACCGTCGAATTGCCGCTCGCACTGCCCGTTCTCATTGCGAACGTCCGAGTGGTGGCGGTGACCAACATCTCGCTGGTGTCGGTGGGTTCGCTGATCGGGATCGGCGGCCTCGGCACCCTGTTCACGCAGGGCTACCAGCGGGACTACCCCGATCAGATCCTGGCGGGGATCATCTCGATCGTCGTGCTGGCCCTCGCGTTCGACCTGCTGCTGTTCCTCGTCGGCCGGGCACTGACACCGTGGACCCGGCAGCAGAGGGTCCGGCGCGCACCGCTGGTCGCGGGACAGTCGACGGCCCCCGCGCCGGAGGAGGCTTCGTGAACATCTTCGGCGGCGCGTGGGAGTACATCGTCGACCCGGGTAACTGGTCGGGCAGCACCGGAATCGGCGCCCGCATCCTCGAACACCTCTGGTACAGCTTTCTGGCGGTCACACTGTCCGCGGTGGTGGCGGTGCCGATCGGTCTGATCATCGGACATCTGCGCAAGGGTGACGTGGTCGTGGTCGGTCTCGTCAACGCACTTCGGTCGCTGCCGACGCTGGGCCTGCTGACGTTCCTGGTGCTCCTGCTCGGGCTGGGTCTGATCCCACCGATCCTGGCCCTGGTGATCCTCGGGATCCCGCCGGTCCTCGCGGGCACGTATGCGGGTGTCGCGAATGTCGACCGGACGGTCGTGGACGCCGCCCGCGCGATGGGGATGACCGAATGGCAGGTCCTCACGAGGGTCGAGGCCCCGAATGCGCTGCCGCTCATGCTCGGCGGGCTGCGCAACGCCACCCTGCAGATCATCGCGACCGCAACGGTGGCCGCGTACGTCAACCTCGGCGGCCTGGGCCGCTACATCTTCGACGGACTGGCCCTGCGCCAGTACGACCGGGTGCTCGTCGGCGCGCTGCTGGTGACGATTCTGGCTCTCGTCGTGGACGGGTTGCTCGCGCTGGCGGTGTGGGCGTCCGTTCCGGGAACCGGCCGCCTGCGACGGAATCCGAGCGCCGAACAGATCGCCGAGCGCGCGTCGTAACGAGTTCTCCCACAACGGCAAACACCCCGACACCGGAACCGTGGGTGCGGGTTCCGGATCGGGGTGCTCGACGGATTCTCGCTAGCCGGTGACGCCTTCTGCGCGAGCAGCGGCGGCGACTGCCTCCGCGACAGCGGGGGCGACGCGAGGATCGAGCGGGCTGGGAACGATCTTGTCTACAGCCAGCTCGTCACCGACGACCGAGAGGATTGCCTCGGCGGCGGCGAGTTTCATGCCTTCGGTGATGCGGCGGGCGCCGGCGTCGAGCGCGCCCTTGAACACACCGGGGAAGGCGAGCACATTGTTGATCTGGTTCGGGAAATCACTGCGACCGGTCGCGACGATCGCCGCGTGCTTGCGGGCGACGTCGGGGTGGATCTCCGGGTCCGGGTTCGACAGCGCGAACACGATGGAGTTCTCCGCCATGGTCGCGATCAGCTCCTCCGGGACGGTGCCCGCGGAGACACCGAGGAACACGTCCGCGCCGTCGAGGGCTTCGACGACGCCGCCGCGGCGGGCGGCCGGGTTGGTGCGGGCGGCCAGGTCGACCTTGATCTCGTTGAGGTCGGTGCGGTCGGCCGAGACGATGCCCTTCGAGTCCAGCACCGTCACGTCCGCGATGCCGGCGGCGAGCAGGATGTTCGCGCAGGCGACGCCGGCGGCGCCGGCACCGGAGATGACGACCCGCAACCCGCGGATGTCCCGGTCCTGGACCTTGACCGCGCCCTTCAGCGCGGCGAGGACGACGATGGCGGTGCCGTGCTGGTCGTCGTGCATGACCGGGCAGTCCAGSGCCTCGATGACGCGCTGTTCGATCTCGAAGCAGCGSGGCGCGGAGATGTCCTCGAGGTTGACGGCACCGAAGCTCGGGCGCAGCCGGATCAGGGTCTCGACGATCTCGTCSGGGTCCTKGGTGTCGAGGACCAGCGGGATCGAGTTCAGGCCCGCGAAGTTCTTGAACAGGGCCGACTTGCC
>NZ_JBFUHV010000142.1:0-23502 GCF_056402215.1 Rhodococcus sp. P4_B6
TGGGCCGAGACGCTGCCGATGTTGACGATCGCGCCGCCGTCGGACTGCTGCTGCATCACCGCATTCGCGGCCTGGGCGACGGTGAAGGGTGCCAGCAGATTCAGCGCGACGATCTTCTCGACGAAGCGCGGCGAGACGGTGGCGGCGTCGGCGTCGGGCGACCCACCCGCGTTGTTGACGAGGACGTCGAGGCGGCCGAATCGGGCGACGGCATCGTCGATCAGTCCAGCGGCGTCGGCGTGGTCGCGAACGTCGGTGGCGCGGAACGCGGCGGTGCGATCACCGTGGGCGGGCAGGGTGTCCGGCGCGGACCGGCCGCACACGAGCACGTTCGCACCCGCGGCGAGAAACGCCTCGGCGACGACGAAACCGATGCCCTTGGTACCGCCGGTCACGACGACGGAGCGGCCACTGAAATCGAGAGGACGGGGATGTGTCACGGGGAGACCTTCGGAGTGGGGAGCGCGGGGGAGACCCGGCGCTCGGCGGTGATCAGTGAATATGTACGACCAAGCAATTGCTTGGTCTCGATAGTAGGGGAACGGGAGCGGACATGAACACACTCGACGGCAAGGTCGCACTGATCACGGGTGCCGRCCAGGGGATCGGGCAGGGAATCGCCCTCGCCCTCGCACGGGAAGGGGCGGCGATCGCGGTCGCCGGACGCACGGAATCGAAACTGCACGACACGTGCGAGCGACTGTCCACGATCGGCGCCCGTAGCGCACCCGTGGTGTGCGACGTCAGCAGGCGCAAGGACATCGCGTCCGCCGTCGAGCGGACCGTGGATGTGTTCGGCGGCGTCGACATCCTGGTCAACAACGCCAACGACTGCTCACCGGGACCGATCCTGTCGGTGATCGACGAGGAGTACGAGCGGTCGTTCGCGACGGGACCGCTCGCGACGCTGCGGATGATGCAGTCGTGCCACCCGCACATGGTCTCGCGCGGCGGCGGCGTGATCGTCAACCTCGTCACGTCGGCGGCCGTCCGCTGGGACGCGAGCAACTACGGCGCCTACGGTTCGATCAAGGAGGGCATGCGTTCGCTGACCAGGTCGGCGGCGTGCGAGTGGGGCCGGGACGGCATCCGGGTGCTGTCCGTCGCCCCGCACGCGAAGAGTCCGGCGCTCGCGCGGTGGATGGACCGGAACCCGGACGAGGCGGCGGAGTTCGTGGCGGGCATCCCCCTCGGACGGGTCGGTGACGCCGAGACCGACATCGGGCGCGCCGTCGTCTTCCTCGTGAGCGAGGACGCCGGCTACCTCACCGGGGCGACCATCCCCCTGGACGGCGGGCAGTCCCGTTGGGGCTGACGGCGGGCAGTCCCGTTGGGGCTGACGGCGGGCAGTCCCGTTGGGGCTGACGGCGGGCAGTCCCGTTGGGGCTGACGGCGAAAATCCGGGGTCCCGCCCAGCGGGAAAGGCTGAGGCCACCACTGTCGAACTGCACTAGTTTCGGCAGGATCGAATTACCGTAGCGAGAGGGCACCGTCGCGATGACGACCGTTGAAACACCACGCAGTTCGCGATCAGTAGTGGTCACCGTGGCCGCCGTCGTGGAGGAGACGTCCGACGCCCGGTCGCTGGTGTTCGACGTCCCCGACGAGCGCAGGCACGAATTCGCCTACAAGCCCGGGCAGTTCCTGACTCTGCGCATCCCGAGCGACCGGACGGGATCCGTCGCGCGGTGCTACTCGCTGGCCAGTTCGCCGTTCACCGACGACCTGCCGAAGGTGACGATCAAGCGCACCGCGGGCGGCTACGGTTCGCACTGGTTGTGCGACAACGTCGGCGTCGGTGACCGCATCGAGGTGCTGCCACCCGCCGGAGTGTTCACCCCGGCGAGCCTGGACGAAGACCTGATCTTGTTCGCCGCGGGCAGCGGAATCACCCCGGTGATGTCGATCCTCAAATCGGCGCTGAGCGAAGGGAACGGGAAAGTCGTTCTCGTGTATGCGAACCGGGACGAGAAGTCGGTGATCTTCGCCGACGAGTTGCGGGACCTCGCCGCCCGCCACGAACACCGGCTGACCGTCGTGCACTGGCTCGAGAGCGTGCAGGGCCTGCCGACACCACGCCAGCTTGCCAACCTGTCGGACCGGTTCCGGGACCACCGCGCCTACCTGTGCGGACCCCGCCCCTTCATGGACGCGATCCACGAGTCGCTCGCACTCGCCGGCGTCCCGCGCGACCGGGTGCACGCCGAAGTGTTCACCTCACTGTCCGGTGATCCGTTCGCGGACGTCGTGGTCGAGGACCTGCCGGACACGGAAGCGGGAGCGGCGTCGACGGTCGAGGTGCAACTCGACGGCGAGGCGCACAACCTCAGCTGGCCGCGCCGGGCGACGCTCGTCGACGTCATGCTCTCCACGGGACTCGACGTCCCCTACTCCTGCCGCGAAGGCGAATGCGGTTCCTGCGCATGCACGGTCGTCGAGGGTGAGGTGGACATGGACAACGCATCGATCCTCGACCCCGAGGACATCGCGAGCGGCTACATCCTCGCGTGCCAGGCCCGTCCCGTCAGCGAGCACGTGCGGGTCGAGTTCTGACCGGGTAGCTATTTCTCGGTCTGCGCCGCCGCCGCGCGGGCGTTCAGGTCGGCGAGGCGGATCGGGTACCGCGGCGGGCGATCGACGATCACCTCGCGGGTGACGCCGAGGTCGGCGCCGACGTGCAGCAGTTCGCCCGGCTGCAGCGGCGTCCAGCCGGGATCCTCGTCCATCTGCTCGCTGGCGACGACCACCGCGGGACGCTCGGCGAGATGTTCGGACCTGGCCCGGATCCGGCCGGGGGTACTCGCGTGCTGGAGGTGGCGTCCGCCGCTCGGACCGCCTGCCCGCCGTTCGAGGAAGAGCAGGTCGTGGGTGTCCGGATAGCGCAGCGCCCACAACTCGCCGGGGGTGGTCAGCAGGATGTTGAGCGCGTAGATCGGCACGTTGTCGGCCAGCCACCGCGCGGCCGACGTGATCCCTGCCGTGACGTCGCCGCCGTTCCTGCCGATGTGACTGGTCACGAGGGCGAAGACGCGTTCCGAATCGGTGTCGCCGTGAACGAGTGCGAGATCGGAGCCCAGTTCCGCCTCGAGCTTCGGCAGGTCCTCGACCACGCCGTTGTGAGCGAACACGCGACCGTCCTGGGCGAACGGATGAGTGTTCTGCGGAAGCAGTTCGCCCGTGGTCGCGAAACGGATGTGCGCGACGAACGTGGCCGAGTACCGGTGCTTCGCCTCCTGCGCGAACTCCGCGTCCTCGTAGGCGGCGAGTGGTTGCTTCTCCACCACCGGAGTTCCGTCCTCCGCGAACGTGCCGAGGCCGGTGCCGTCCGGCTCGCGGTGACTCTGCTGCGCCAGGCTGTCCGGGGCGTCCAGCAGCCAGAACGACGCGCGGACACGGTGCGGGGCGGCGGACAGCCCGAACAATCGGCACATGACTTCCCTCTCGGGTGGGACGGCTCAGCGGTAGTCCGGGTTGGCGAAGTCGGGGCGGCAACCGGCGTCCCACTCCGACCGTTGATTGCCGTACACGGGGAACCCGCCTGCCTTCTTCAGCATCGCGGCGACGTGCATCAGGTTGTACGTCATGAACGTGGTGTTGCGGTTGGTGAAATCGTTCTCCGGGCCGCCCGACCCCTCGTCGAGATACGACGGTCCGGGCCCGGCTTCACCGATCCATCCGGCGTCGGCCTGCGGCGGGATCACGTATCCGAGATGCTGGAGGCTGTAGAGGATGTTCATCGCGCAATGCTTGACCCCGTCCTCGTTGCCCGTGATCAGACACCCACCGGCCCGCCCGTAGTACGCGTACTGGCCGTGGTCGTTGAGCAGCGACGAGCATCCGTACAGCCGCTCGATCACCTGCTTCGTGACGGAACCGTTGTCGCCGAGCCAGATCGGGCCCGCCAGCACCAGGATGTCGGCGTCCAGCACACGCCGGAACAGTTGTGGCCACTCGTCGCTCGGCCACCCGTGCTCGGTCATGTCCGGGTAGACGCCGGTCGCGATGTCGTGGTCCACCGCCCGGAACTGGTCGACCGACACTCCTTCCTTCTCCATCAGGCCGACACTGCGGTCGATCAACCCCTGGGTGTTGCTCACATCGGGCGACCGCTTGAGGGTGCAGTTGACGAACAAGGCACGCAGACCACTGAACCGTGGCCCGTCCTGCGGCGATGGATCGGTCATCAGTCCACGATATGCCGCGGCGGTTCCTCTTCGTGGCGGAAGTGGCGAGAGGTCGCGGCTAGCTCTCGATCGGCGTCGCCGTCTCCAGTGTCGCGGCCAGGAACTCCGCCGGAACATCCGGCCAGTCGGACGGCCACCGGCCCGCTCGCCGGTCCTCGAGGAGCGCCGTCAGGGCGGGCACCATGCGCGGACCGCCGTCGATCAGGTAGCGCACGAAGCCGATTCGCACACACGTCGCGGCGATGGACGCAAGCACCGGCTTCGCCTCGTCGACCCGTCCCGCGGCGACCAGGCACGCGACGAGCAGTCGATTGGCCTGCATCGCTGCCCTCGGCCTGCGCTCCTGCTCGACCCGGCGCACCCACTCCTGCGCCCGGCGGCACGCGACGTCGGGCTCGACCGCCGACTGCTTCCGGATCTCGGTGGCGTCGTCGAGCTGCGCGATGATCTCGGCGAAACCGAAATCGGGTTCCCGGCTGGGTTTCCCGGCAGTGGGCGGCGGCTGCGGCGAGGCGGGCAGGCCGAGCCGGACCCGTTCGTTCTCGACCCGGGCCCGCAGCCGGGGCAGGCCCAGCGAGGCCGCCGCGGACGCCCCCTCGTCGAGGTGCCGGGCCGCGGACACGACGTCGCCGCGTGCCGCCTTCAGCCGGGCGCCCGTCACGAACCGGGCGATCATGAAATCGACTATGCCCGCCTCCGGTCCGAGTTCGTAGCTCTCGTCGAGAAGTCGCTCGGCCTCGTCGAGACGACCCAGCTCGTACATCAGCTCGCCCAGGAGCGCCCCCGCGAGACGTGCGGCGTGCGAGTGCGAGCCGATCGATTTCGTCGCGGTCTGCACGGCCAGCCGGAAGTTGTCCTCGGCTGCGGTGATGTCGAGTTGTTCCATCGCGGCGATACCGGCGAAGCAGTAGCCGTACATCTTGCTGAACGGTCCGATGGTCCGCTGGTGGTAGCCGGTGGCCCACTCCTGCAGGCGGCGCGCCTCCACGAAATCGAACTGGGCGATCGCGACCGCGGAGGCGAGATTGGACCCAGCCGAGACCACCCACGCGCGTAGGGTTTCCGGCCGGGCCAGACATTCCGCGATGAGGTCGGGCACTCCGGCGATGCGATCGGACGACACCGCGATCACGGCGCGGACGATGTCGGCCTCCACCCGGATGTCCGCCTGCTCGGATTCGCTCAGCGCCGACGACTCGAGACTCGACGCGACCAGCGACAGCGCCTTCAGCGCCGGCGACACCCGCTGCAGCAGGATGTTCGCCCACGCCACCGCGATCTGGATGCGCGGACTGGACTCGACCAGCGTCTGCGGCAGCTTGTCGACCAGGCCGAGCAGCGCGACCATCCGCGAATGCTCCACCAGGTACATGCCCTGTTCCTCGACCACCGCGACGGCCACGTCGCGATCGCCCGCCGCCAGTGCGTGATCCACTGCGTCGCTGACGTAGTGGTGATCGGCGAACCAGTGCGCGGCCGCACGGTGCAGATCCGCGACGCGCGACGGATGATCGCGCTCGAGCCGTCGGCGCAGGTATTCGGCGAACAGGTGGTGGTACTCGAACCACTCCCGGTCCTCGTCGAGGCTGCGCAGGAACAGGTCGCGCGATTCGACCTGCTCGAGCCGGGCCTGACCGCGGGTCACGTTCGCCAGCACGCCCGCGAGTTCGCCGCACACCCGCTCGGTGATCGACGTGGCCAGCATGAAGTCGAGCAGCGCAGGCTCGAGCGTGCTGAGCACGTTCTCCGCCAGGTACTCGCCGATCGCGTGGTGGCGGCCCGACATGTGCCGGATGAGGTCGCCGGGATCGGCGCGATCGCGCAGCGAGAGCGACGCCAGTTGCAGCGCCGCCACCCACCCGTCCGTGGTCTCCTCCAGCGCTTCCACGTCGGAGTCGTCGAGGTGCAGTCCGCCGAGGTCGACCAGGAACCGCTGCGACTCTGTGAGGTCGAAACGCAAAGCCACGGAGTCGATTTCGACGAGCTCGTCACGCACCCGCATCTTGGCGAGCGGAAGTCCCGCCTGGCTTCGGCTGCTCACCACCATCTGCAGGTGGTGGCAGCCGTTCTCCAGGATGAAGTCCATCGCCGCGATCGTGTCCGATGACGTGACACGGTGCCAGTCGTCGATCATCACCACCACGTGCCGCCTGCTGTCGTGGACCTGATTCACCAGCGACGTGAGCACGAACCGTTCCGCCTCGGCGCCGTTCTCGTCGAGCGCCTGGCCCAGTTCGTCGGCCAGCGTCGGCTCGGCCCGGCGGATCGCCTCGACGAGATGGGACAGGAACCACACGACGTTGTTGTCGTCGTTGTCCACCGTCAACCAGGCGACGGCGGCGCCGTCCTCGATGAGGACGTCGCGCCACTGGGCTGCAACGGTGCTCTTCCCGAAACCGGCGGGGGCGTGGATGAGCGTCAACCGCCGCCGCTGGCCCAGCCGGAGCAGATCCAGGAGGCGGGTGCGCTCCACCAGGGAACGCATCGGGGTCGGCGGCCGGAACCGGGCGGCGGCGCTCGGCGGGGTGGCACCGGACCGCCGCCGGTAGCTGCGACTGCGCCCGGACTGCGTGGTCGGCGTCGAACTGTGCTCGGTGCGCGGGAACTCGTCCGCCGCGGCGGGGAGCGCCATCTCGTCGACGTCGAGTCCGTGCCTGCGTTCGATGTCGCGGAGTTCCTGCCCGAATTCCGCTGCAGATTCCGGTCGGTCGGTCGGTTCCTCGGACATGGCCCGCTCGATGGCAGTGCACACGTCGTCGGGAATGTCCTCGCCCCGCAGATCCGGAACGGGTTGCGTGGCGATGCGGAGGAACTGCGCGACGAGCCGCTCGCCGCTCCGCCGCTCGAACGCGGCATGTCCGGTCAGAAGACAGAACAGTGCGGCGCCCAGGCTGTACACGTCGGAGGACGCGGACGGCGCGTCACCGCGCAGGACCTCCGGGGCCGTGAACGCCGGCGAACCGGTGATCATGCTCGACGTCGTCTCGAAACCCCCCGAGACGCGCGCGATGCCGAAGTCGGTGAGCTGTGGTTCCCCGTATCCGGTGAGCAGGATGTTCGCGGGCTTCACGTCGCGGTGCAGGGTGCCGAGGCGGTGCGCCGTTTCCAGAGCGCCCGCCAGTTTCACGCCGATGCGCAGCGTTTCACTCCACGGCAGCGGCCCTTCGCGGCGAATCCAGGCGTCCAGCGAGTTGCGCTGGTGGTACGGCATCACGATGTACGGCCTGCCGCTGCGTGTCACCCCGGACTGCAGGATGTCGACCACGTGCGGATGCCCCGACAATTTTCCCATCGCGCGCTGCTCGCGCAGGAAGCGTTCCCGGTCCTCGCCGTCCAGATCGGAGGACAGCACCTTGATCGCGACCGTGCGGTCGAGGGCCGTCTGCAGGCAGCGGTACACGACCCCGAACCCTCCCCGGCCGATCTCGCGGGCGTCGTCGAATCCTTCCGAAGACAGCTCCGCGACGATGTCGGTCACGACGATCCGCTTGGTAGCCTGCGGATCCGAGTCGGTCGGCCCGGAACTGCTTTCCGGGTGTCGTGGCACACTCAATGAAATCACCTTCTCGGTGCACTGACGCCAGCATATCGCGGTCGTGCGACACGGAGAGCGGTGTTCGAGAACGAGTAGACCCGAGGAGAATTCGACGGTGACGGATACCGGCATTGCGACAGCGCGCACGACCCCGGCCGAGCGCACCCTGGCCCAGCTCCTCGACGCGCGAATCAGTTGCAGGGCATACCTGCCGGAGCAGGTGCCGCGCGACGTGATCGAGAGGATCCTCGAGCTCGCGCAGCAGACGCCGTCGTGGTGCAACACGCAGCCGTGGCAGGTCGCGATCACCGAGGGGGAGGGCACCGAGCGGTTCCGCGCCGGGCTGGCGGAGTACGTCCGCACTCACCCGCAGGAGTCCGACTTCGACTGGCCACGCGAATACGTGGGCGAACACAAACTGCGCCGCCGCGAGTGCGCCATGCAGCTGTACGCCAGCGTCGGGATCGCCCCCGGCGACCGGGCCGCGTCCGCCGAGCAGACGATGAAGAATTTCGACCTGTTCGGGGCGCCGCACGTCGCGATCGTGACCACTCACGAAGCACTCGGCACCTACGGCGCCGTGGACTGCGGCCTGTACGTCGAGACGTTCCTGCTCGCCGCGCAGAGCCTCGGAGTGGCGACCATCCCGCAGGCCGCCGTCGCGGGAAGCTCGCGGTTCATCCACGACTTCTTCGCGCTCGAGGAGGACCGCAGGGTGGTCTGCGCGATCTCGTTCGGGTACCCCGACACCGAGAACCCCGTCAACGGATTCCGCACCCACCGGGAACCCGTCGCCCACGTCGCGCAGTGGGTGTCCCGGTAACGTGCTCGACTCCGAAGTGTTCGACCGGGACGACCTGTTCTCCCGGCTGCGTCGACGCCCCGACGTCGAGGCCCCCAACCTGACGGCCGTCGACGCCGCCGACCGGCTGATCCTCGACGAGGGCGCGGCCGCCCTGTCCGCCGCGTCTCCCGGGACGCTCACCGTGATCGGCGACCACTACGGTGCCCTCACCCTCGGCGCCGCGGTGACGCACGGTGCCACCGGAATCCGCGTGCACCAGGACCCGCTGACCGGCGAACTGGCGCTGGCCGCCAACGCCGCGACCGTCGGGCTCGCCGACCGGTACCGGGCTTGCGCGCTCGGCGAGGAACTGCTCGCGGGGGCGACGGTCGTGCTGATGCAGCTGCCGCGGAGCCTCGGCGAGCTCACCGAGGTCGCCGAGACGATCGCCCGCCACGCCGACCCGTCCGTCGTCGTCTACGCGGGCGGACGCAACAAGCACATCTCCACCGCCATGAACGACGTGCTCGGGCGGTCGTTCTCCGACGTCCGCGCCACCCTCGGCAGACAGAAGTCGCGGGTGCTGATCGCGCGCGGACCGCGGGACTCGGCGCAGCAGACGTACCCCGTCACCGATCACCTCGCCGAGATCGGGCTGGACGTCGTCTCCTACGGGGCGGCGTTCGCCGGCCCCAAACTGGACATCGGGACCCGGTACCTCCTCGACTTCCTGCCCCGGGTGAACCCCCGGGCCCGTGCGGCCGTGGACCTCGGCTGCGGAACCGGCATCCTCGCCGTCAGCCTGGCCCGCCTCCTCCCGGAGGTGTCGGTGATCGCGACGGACCAGTCGTCGGCGGCGGTGGCGTCTGCTGCCGCGACCGCCCGCGCCAACGGGCTCGACGGGCGGGTGTCCACCCTGCGCGACGACGCCATGTCCAGCCTCGCGACCGACAGTCAGGATGTCGTCCTGTGCAACCCGCCGTTCCACGTGGGCGCGGCCGTCCACACCGGTGGGGCGTCGAAGATGTTCGCCGAGGCCGGCCGCGTGCTCCGGCCCGGCGGCGAGTTGTGGACCGTGTACAACTCCCACCTCGGATACCGGGGCCGGTTGCAGCGGCTCGTCGGCAGAACCGACGTGGTCGGGCGGAATCCCAAGTTCACGGTCACCCGGTCGGTGGCCTGACCGCCACGCCGACCGGCCTCGTCTGGCGAGTGTCCCCGCGGCACCGGTAGAGTCCGAATTGTCCGACCCGAAAGCGACGAACGGGAACTTGCGGTGGGTGCGGGACGTTCAACGTACAAGACACCCGGATCCACCCGGCGAGCCACGAGAAGGGATGTGCACGGTGCGCACCACCAGTAACCCGGTGTTCCGCAACCTGCCCAAACAAGAGGGCAGCGGCGGATACGCCTCGTTCGGATCTACGACGGCCGGCGCCGCGCAGGTCACGCAGCAGTTCGGTCAGCCGCAGTACACGCAGGCCGAGCCCTACCGGACGGGTCCCGACCACCGTTCGATGACCATCGACGACGTCGTCACCAAGACGGGCGTCACGCTCGGCGTGCTCACGGTGTCGGCGATCATCTCCTACTTCCTGGTGAGCAACGACGCGAACCTGGCGACCCCGCTCGTCATCGGCGGCGGCCTCGTCGGTCTCGTACTGGTCCTCGTGGCCACGTTCGGCCGCAAGATGGACAACCCGGGCATCGTCCTCGCCTACGCGGTCGCGGAGGGCCTGTTCCTCGGCGCGCTGTCGTTCATGTTCACCGACGTCACGTTCGGTGGAGTCGGCGGTGCGGCGCTTATCGGGCAGGCCGTGCTCGGCACGTTCGGCGTGTTCTTCGGCATGCTCGTCGTCTACAAGACCGGCGCCATCCGGGTCACACCCCGCCTGACGCGGATGATCATCGGCGCCCTCATCGGTGTCGTCGTCCTCGCCCTCGGCAACCTGATCGCCAGCTTCTTCACCGAAGGCGGCCTCGGCCTCCGCGACGGCGGTCCCGTGGCGATCATCTTCAGCCTCGTCTGCATCGGCATCGCCGCGTTCAGCTTCCTGCTGGACTTCGACGCCGCCGACCAGCTGATCCGCGCCCAGGCGCCGGAGAAGGCAGCGTGGGGCGTCGCCTTCGGACTCACCGTCACCCTGGTGTGGCTTTACGTCGAGATCCTGCGACTGCTGAGCTACTTCAACAGCGACTAGGCGCGAAAGCGCGAAAAAGGCCCCGAGAGCAGAAGCTCTCGGGGCCTTTCGCGCTTCGCGCCCGTGAGTGGTTAGCGAGTCTCTGCACTCGTCAACCACGCACGGGCGGCGGAGCCGCCTAGCTCAGGCGCTCGAGGACCATCGCCATGCCCTGCCCGCCGCCGACGCACATCGTTTCGACGCCGAACGTCTTGTCCTGCTCGCGGAGGTTGTTCAGCAGGGTGTTGGTGATGCGGGCGCCGGTCATGCCGAACGGGTGGCCGAGGGCGATGGCGCCGCCGGAGATGTTCAGCTTGTCCTCGTCGATGTTCAGTTCGCGGGCGGAACCGAGAACCTGGACCGCGAACGCCTCGTTGATCTCGAACAGGTCGATGTCGGAGATGGACTTGCCCGCGATGGCGAGTGCCTTCTTGACGGCCTCGATCGGGCCGAGACCCATGATCTCGGGCGACAGGCCGGACACCCCGGTGGACACGATACGGGCCAGCGGGGTCAGGCCGAGGGCCTTCGCCTTCGTGTCGGACATGATCACGAGCGCTGCGGCACCGTCGTTGAGCGGGCACGCGTTACCGGCGGTGACGGTGCCGTCCGGCCGGAACACCGGCTTCAGCTGGCTGATGCCCTCATACGTGGTGCCGGCGCGGGGGCCGTCGTCGGTGCTGACGACGGTGCCGTCGGGGAGGGTGACCGGGGTGATCTCCCGCTCGAAGAAGCCGTTCTTGATCGCTTCCTCCGCGCGGTTCTGCGAGCGGACGCCCCAGCGGTCCTGCTCCTCGCGGGTGATGCCGGTGGACGAAGCGACGTTCTCGGCGGTCTGGCCCATGGCGATGTAGACGTCGGGGATCTGGTCGTTCTCGCGGGGGTCGGTCCAGGCGACACCGCCCTCGGCGAGCTTCGCGGTGCGCGCCTCGGCGTCGGCGAACCTCGCGTTCTTGGTGTTCGGCAGGCCGTCGGCGTTGCCGGTGACAAAGCTGGACACCGACTCGACACCGGCGGAGATGAAGACGTCGCCCTCGCCGGCCTTGATCGCGTGCAGCGCCATCCGGGTGGTCTGCAGCGAGGACGAACAGTAGCGGTTGACCGTGACGCCGGGCAGGAAGTCGTAACCCAGTTCCACAGCGACGACGCGGGCGATGTTGAAGCCCGACTGTCCGGCGGGCTGGCCGCAGCCGAGGAGCAGGTCGTCGATCTCGGTGGGGTCGAGTTCGGGGATCTTCGCCAGCGCCGCGGCCACCATCTGCGTCGTCAGATCATCCGGGCGGATGGTCTTGAGCGAGCCCTTCATGGCTCGGCCGATCGGTGAGCGTACTGCGGAGACGATGACTGCCTCGGGCATGAAAACTCCTTTGTCAACTGCGGGGGTCTGCACTGTGTTTCGGACCACCCGTTCTGTGGCCTTCCCGACAACTTACGTTGCCGGAGCCCGCCGGGGTCGCCGCCATCTCACTCAGCGACCCGTCGCGTCCCGGGCGCGGACGCCTCCTCGATCGCGAGGAGTTCGTCGAGGCGGGCGGGTGCGCGTCGCCGGACGTCGCGTCGCCACAGAAAACGGTTGAGCGAGGCCGTCATCCGGGTCGACAGCTTGCGTGATTCCGCGGCCTCCGACACCTCCGGCAGATCGGGCAGAGGTCCGCCGTGCCACATGCCCAGCGCCGTCGCGAGAACGGGCACGATCTGAATGGCCGCCAATTCGTAGCCGGCCGCCGACGGGTGGAAGTGGTCGGAGGAGAACATCCGGTCGGGCGCCGCCAGGAACTCGGGGGCCAGCAGGTCGGCGAGCGCCACCGGGTGGCCGCCCGCCGCGCTGGTCGCGGCCGCCTGCGCCCGGGCCAGTCGTAGTCCCCAGGTCCGGACGACGGTCCGCAGGGGCTGCGGAATCGCCGTCACCACCCCCAGGTCGGGGCAGGTTCCGACGACGACGGCGCAGTCGTGGGCGCGGAGCCGTTCGACGGCCTCCCCGAGCCTGCGCGCCGACGCCCGGATGGAGTTCTTGCTCGTGACGTCGTTGGCGCCGACGAGGATCACCGCGGCGTCCGGCGGTGGCCCGGCGACGAACATCGCGTCCACCTGACCGCTGAGCCCGCGGGACGTGGCACCGCCGATGGCCTTGGTGCTCAGCCGGATCCGCTTCCCCGTCTCGTCGGCGAGGCGCCGCGCGATCTGCACGCCGGGCACCTCCTCCGCCGACAAGCAGCCCACCCCGGCGGCGGTGGAGTCGCCGAAGATCATCAGGTGGACGTCGTAGGGGGTGGTCCGCAGCCAGCGTTCGGGCACCGCCGCGCCGGGTGAGTAGACGCCGTCGGCCTCCGGCGGCTTGGCGACGTTGTGGCCGATCACCCCGCGGGCCGCCGTCGCCTGCGACATCAGATACGAGTACGCCGCCCACGACAGCGTGCCTGCGCTCGAACCTGCCACGACAGCCGCGGCGCCGGCCTTCACTCCGGACTGCCAGGTCCTCTTGGGCACTGGTCTCACCTTTCCGCTACCTGGTGCTCATCTCACGGGTTCCAGCGGACTGCGTCGGCACCAATCTAGTCGGATCGGGGCCCCCGTGCCGGACGTCTGTGAGCATCGGATCAGGGCATCTGGGAGCATGGAGCCATGCGCATCGCGGAACACGTCGTCGACCTGATCGGCAACACCCCTCTCGTCAAGCTCTCTTCCGTCATCGGTGAGAACCACGGGACCGTTGCAGCCAAGATCGAATACCTCAACCCGGGGGGAAGCTCGAAGGACCGCATCGCGGTCAAGATGATCGACGCCGCGGAGGCGTCGGGCGAGCTGAAGCCGGGTGGGACCATCGTCGAGCCCACGTCCGGCAACACCGGCATCGGCCTCGCGCTGGTCGCCCAGAAGCGCGGATACAAGTGCGTGTTCGTGTGCCCCGACAAGGTCAGCGAAGACAAGCGGAACGTCCTCAAGGCGTACGGCGCCGAGGTCGTGGTGTGCCCCACCGCGGTCGCGCCCGAGCACCCGGACAGCTACTACACCGTCTCCGACCGGCTCGCCCGCGAACTCCCCGGCGGCTGGAAGCCGAACCAGTACTCCAACCCGGGCGGCCCGCAGAGCCACTACGAGACCACCGGCCCCGAGATCTGGGCCGACACCGACGGCAAGATCACCCACTTCGTCGCGGGCGTCGGCACCGGCGGCACCATCACCGGCACCGGTCGCTACCTCAAGGAGGTGTCCGGCGGCAAGGTCAAGGTCATCGGCGCCGACCCCGAGGGTTCCGTGTACTCGGGTGGCACCGGCCGTCCGTACCTGGTCGAGGGAGTGGGCGAGGACTTCTGGCCCAGCGCCTACGACCCGTCCATCCCCGACGAGATCATCGCTGTGTCCGACGCCGACTCCTTCGAGATGACCCGTCGTCTCGCCCGCGAGGAGGGCCTGCTGGTCGGTGGTTCCTGCGGCATGGCCGTCGTCGCCGCGCTCGAGGTCGCCAAGCGTGAGGGCCCCGACGCCGTCATCGTCGTCCTGCTGCCCGACGGCGGCCGCGGATACCTGTCGAAGATCTTCAACGACAAGTGGATGGCGTCCTACGGATTCCTCCGCACCCCGCTCGACGGCAAGCCCGACGAGAAGACCGTCGGCGACGTGCTGCGCGGCAAGTCCGGCGAACTCCCGGACCTCGTCCACACCCACCCGTCCGAGACGCTGCGCGACGCCATCGAGATCCTCCGCGAGTACGGGGTTTCCCAGATGCCGGTCGTCGGCGCCGAGCCGCCCGTCATGGCCGGTGAGGTGGCGGGCAGCGTCACCGAGCGCGACCTGCTCAGCGCCGTGTTCGAGGGACGCGCACACCTGGCCGACCCGGTCGAGAAGCACATGAGTAAGCCGTTCCCGCTCATCGGTTCGGGCGAACCGGTGTCGGCCGCCACCAAGGCGCTCGGCGACACCGACGCGCTGATGGTCGTCGACGACGGAAAGCCCGCGGGCGTCATCACCCGTCACGACCTTCTCGGTTTCCTCAGCGCCGGCTCCTAGACGACACGTCGAGGGCAAGACGAGAGAAGGCCGGTCCCCGCTGCGCACGGAACGTACGGTGCACAGTGGGGTGCCGGTCCGCTGTCCGTGAGGGGGAGTTCACAGTGAGTGCTCGTCTGCGTCGTGTCCTGGTGGTTCCGGTCGCCCTGCTCGGGTTCGCCGCCGCCGGATGCGGGAACAGCATCGAGGGTGCCGCCGTCGCACAGCCGGGATCGTCCGACGTCGGATCGGTGTCCTCGGGCACCTCGCCGTCGGGAGCGTCCGCCGACTGCGCCGCGCTGACGAAGGCGCTCGGCCGGCTCGTCTCGGACCGGCCGCATCTCACCGAGGCCGTCCTCCCCGGATCGACCGATCCGACCTGCTCGTGGTCCAAGGGACCGACCAACGTGATGAGTACCATCACCGCATCGGTCAGGCCGCAGGTCACCGATCCTGCCGTCATCGTCGAGATGCGGAACGGGACGAACGTCGTCGCAGACCCCCGGTCCGCCGAGTTCGGCGGGGTGGTCCTCGACGTCGTGGCCATGGCCCTGCTCACACCCGAGCACAGCATCATCGTCAACGCGCTCGACCCGTCCGTCAGCGATGCGACCAAGCTCGACGTCGCCTTCGCCATCGCGGAGTATCTGGAGAATTAGGTCCCCACTAGGCTGGGGGCCATGAGTGAGCAGCGCAGCAAAGCGGACAACATCAGCTGGCAGGGGTTCTCCACCAAGGCCGTGCACGCAGGATTCGACCCCGACCCGCAGACGGGCGCCGTCAACGTCCCCATCTACGCGAGTTCGACGTTCGCACAGGACGGCGTCGGCGGCATGCGGAACGGATTCGAGTACGCCCGCACCGGCAACCCCACCCGACGACCGCTCGAGGCCAACCTCGCCGCCCTGGAGTCGGGCACGTACGGTCGCGCCTTCGGCTCGGGCATGGCCGCCACCGACTGCCTGCTCCGCGCCGCGCTCCGCCCCGGCGACCACCTCGTCATTCCCAACGACGCCTACGGCGGAACGTTCCGCCTGATCGACAAGGTCTTCACCCAGTGGGGCATCGAGTACACGCCCGCCGCGGTGTCCGACGTGGACGCGGTCCGGGCGGCCATCCGGCCCAACACCAAGCTCGTGTGGGTCGAGACCCCCACCAACCCGCTCCTCAACATCGGTGACATCGAGGCACTGTCCGACATCGCACACGAGGCCGGCGCGAAGATCGTCGTCGACAACACGTTCGCCTCGCCGTACCTGCAGCAGCCGCTGCAACTCGGCGCCGACGTCGCGCTGCACTCGACCACCAAGTACATCGGCGGGCACTCCGACGTCGTCGGCGGCGCACTCGTCACCAACGACGAAGAACTCGACACGGCGTTCGCGTTCCTGCAGAACGGTGCCGGCGCGGTCCCCGGACCGTTCGACGCGTTCCTCACCCTCCGCGGCATCAAGACCCTCTCGCTGCGCATGGAGCGGCACAGCGACAACGCCGAGAAGGTCGTCGAACTGCTCAGCGGGCACCCCGCGGTGTCGCAGGTGATCTACCCCGGGCTCGAGTCGCACCCCGGCCACAAGGTCGCGGAGAAGCAGATGCGCCGCTTCGGCGGCATGATCTCGGTCCGCCTCGCCGGCGGAAAGCAGGCTGCGCTGGACTTCTGCTCGCGCACCGAGATCTTCACGCTGGCCGAGTCGCTCGGCGGCGTCGAATCGCTGATCGAGCACCCGGGCGCCATGACCCACGCCTCGACCGCCGGTTCGCTCCTCGAGGTGCCGGACGACCTGGTGCGCCTGTCCGTCGGCATCGAGGACGCCGCCGATCTGGTGGGCGACATCGAGCAGGCTCTGAAGTAGGCGGCTTCGCCGCCCGTGCGCCTTTTTGGTAGCCCCCACTACCAAAAAGGCGCACGGGGCGCGGAGCGCCTTATGCTGGCCCGCGTGGAGCCTGTCACGCTGGATCAGATCAGAACAGCCCGTAAGCTGCTGGACCCCGTCATGCGCCGGACGCCGGTGATCGCGTCCCGGGCGCTGTCGGAACGATGTGGGCACGTCGTGTCGCTGAAGTGCGAAAATCTGCAGCGCACAGGATCTTTCAAACCTCGTGGTGCGTACAACCGGATCGCGAATCTCTCGGTCGCGGAACGGGCCTGCGGGGTCGTGGCGGCCAGTGCGGGCAATCACGCGCAGGGTGTGGCCTGGGCGGCCACCGAACTGGGCATCCCGTCCACCGTCTTCATGCCCACCGGCGCACCCCTGCCGAAACTCGTTGCCACCAAGGCGTACGGCGCGACCGTCCACCTCACCGGCGACACGGTGGACGACGCGCTCGTCGCCGCGAAGGCGTACGCGGACGAGACCGGCGCCGTCCTCATCCATCCCTTCGACCACGTCGACATCGTCGCCGGGCAGGGGACCGTCGGGCTCGAGATCCTCGAGCAGGAACCCGACGTCGGCACGATCGTCGTCCCGACCGGCGGGGGCGGCCTGATCGCGGGTATCGCCGCCGCGGTGAAGGCCACGCGGCCCGACGTACGGATCGTCGGCGTCCAGGCCGAGCAGGCGGCGGCCTGGCCGCGTTCGCTGGCCGAGGGTCGCCCGATACCGCTGGAGACCATGTCGACCATGGCCGACGGCATCGCGGTCGGCCGCCCCGGAGACGTGCCGTTCGCCCACGTCGGCTCCCAGGTCGACGCGATCGTCACGGTCAGCGAGGACGCCCTGTCCCGGGCGCTGCTCCTGTGCCTCGAACGCGCGAAGCTCATCGTGGAGCCCGCGGGCGCGGCGGCGGTGGCCGCGTTGATCAGCTGCTCCACGGAAGAGCTGGGACTCACCGGGAAGGTGTGCGCGGTGCTGTCCGGCGGCAACATCGACCCGTTGCTGCTCACCCACGTCGTCAATCACGGTCTCCGGGCCGCGGGACGGTATCTCGGTGTGCACGTGACCATTCCGGACCGACCGGGTGGTCTGGTCAGCCTGCTCGGCGTGGTCAGCGGCAACGGTGCGAGCGTGGTCGACGTCGTCCACTCCCGCACCGGCGGCGCACTCGCACTCGACGAGGTGGAGGTGTTCCTCACCGTCGAGACCCGCGGTCCCGGACACCGGCAGGATCTCCTCGAGGCCCTGCGCGACGCCCGGTACGCCGTCCGCCTGCAGGAGTAGGCCGGTACCTAGCTCGGCCAGCCGCCCAGGGTGATCACCCGGAACTCCTGATCGACCAGCCGGGCCGGCAACTCCAGGTTGGTGAGCCAGTCGATCGCGCCGCCGCCCATCCCGACCGCCGCCGTGCTCGACGCGTGCGCGGTGGTACAGGACGCGGCGACCACCGACACGGTCCGCCACAACGAGATGGAGTCGGGGTGCAGGGGCTTGACGGTGCTGGCGGTCGCGACGGCCGCACCGGACGGGATCGACACCTGGCAGGTGGGATCGCCCGGCAGATCCTGGACCTGGACCTGCCAGCCGCCCGGCGGTGTGTTCCCGGCTGTGGCGATGTCGCCGCCGAGCGCGACCAGGACGCCGCACCCGAGCAACTCCGCCGTCGTCGACGCACAGTGGTCGGCGGAACTCGCCCGCGCGGTGGCCGTGAGGTCGAGTTCCACCCCGGCGGGGAGCGTGACCTCGGTGCCGTCGACGGTGATCGACCGCCACGAGTGGGGTGCGGGCGCCGACACCGTGGGGTCGAGGGCTCCGTCCGTGGTGCGCGCTGCGGCGAGGGCGTCGGTGAGGAACCGCGCGAACATCGGGGTCACCGTGTTCGGGCCCTCGTCGAGCGCGCGGATCTCGGCGTCGGCGCGGTCCCGGTTGACGGCGGCATCGGCGGCCGCGAGGTAACCGCGGATCAGGTTCGACGCCGAGCTCAGGGCGTCGGGGTCGGTGACGACGATCCGTGCGTGCACACCCCAGGTGGACCATTCGGTTGCGCTGCGGGCGCTGGTCATGTGGTGGTTCTCCGGTGGCGGGATCTCAGGAACCGCTGGACACGGCGTCCGGTGCGCCGAATCCGGCCGAGACGAGGGGCGCTGCCACCGTCGAATCGGGGGTCGCGGGATCAGCGGCCGCCGCCATACCGCCACCGGCGACCAGTCCGGCGATTCCGGCTGCCGCCAACACGCGGCGAACGGGAAGCAGGCGGGAAATCCGTCGGTCTTCACTCATGCCGACCAGCTTCCCCGACGAACCTTAGAACAACCTGGGAAGAATCTGACTCTCCGCGCCGTGTGCGCAGTCGTGCCCGTCAGCCACCGCTGTGACGGAGTCGTCACTACGATCGGATCCGTGATCGCGGACCATGACGAACTGCTCGATGCCGCTCTGGCTGTGCTGCGGGAGCGCGGCCCCCTGTCCGACCGGGAGCTGACAGTCGCGCTTGCGGATTCGGGTTGGGGAGGTGTCGACGACCTGATCGAATACGTGGAGGAGTTCGACGCGCCGCTTCTCGGAACTCTCCCGGACGACCGATGGGTGGCGCTCGACGTTCTGCTCGCGGGACGTGTCCTCACCCACCGCCTCACCGCGGAGGAGATCTCGGCCGATGTCGTGGCGCCAGACGATTTCGGCTCACTTCTGCGCCTCGCATCCGGGGACCCCGGCGTCGACGGCTTCGAGGTCGTGTTCTTCGAGGACGAGGCCGACGAACTCGCCGCGAGAGGGGGCCTCGGCGCGAACTGGTCGGACGAGGAAGTGCTCATGCTTCCCCGGGGCGCACTCACGCAGTGTTCTCCCGGGGATCTTCTGGCGGTGATCGCCACGGACGGCGGAGTGCGCCTCGACTTCGTCGGCGAGCCGGTCGCGGACGCACCCGAGCTTGCGCTGCGGCTCACTCGGCGGCTGAGCGAGAGTTCGGTGATCGATCTCGAGGAGGAGGTCTGGGACCTTCTGGTCGACGATCCGGCGGCGTTCACCGTGCCGGCGCTGCCGTTGGCGGAAATAGTCGAGGGCGCCGACCTCGACAGGTCCGGGCAACTCGTCGCCCGTCGCGGATTCGATTTCGAGTCGTACGGCCGAGACCTGATGATCGGCGTGTACGCCGACGAGCTCGGGGTGCCCATGGACGGGGCGGTGGCCGTCGCCACGCTGGTATCGCTGGTCACAGCTCTCGAGGAAGACGAGGACCAGGACATCCAGGCGAGGTTCTTCGAAAGGCCGGAGCTCTACGCGGCCCTCGCCGATCCGGCTGTCATGGAAGTCGCCGCTCAGGAGTTGTTCGACGTGGACGTCGACCCCGAGGTGCTCCTGATCGCAGCGCAGCGGCTGCTCCTGTCGGGACCGCGCGAAGTGAAAGCCGCAGCGTCGTGGATCGCCGGCCGGGCCACCGAGATGCAGGGCTTCCCGAAGCAGGCCGAAGACCACTACGAACACGCGCTCGTCCTGGATGGAGCATTCGATCTCGCTCTCTTCGACCTTGCCCGTTTCGCCTCGGACCGCGGCGATGCCGTCCGCGGGCTGTCGTTACTGAACCGGATGGCCGCCGGGGATGCGGAGCCGCTGCACGCGGTGCTCGAATACTTTCAGCCGACGCCGCGGCCGGGGCTGGGCCGCAACCATCCCTGCTGGTGCGGGTCGGGAAGGAAGTACAAGACGTGCCACCTCGGCAAGGGCGACCACGCCTTGTCCGAGCGGGCCGGGTGGCTGTACCAGAAGGCGAAGTTGCACGCGCAGGAACTCGGCTGGCGCGATCAGATCGTCGAGTACGCCGAAATCCGTTCCGAGAACTGGCCCGGCGACGCGGCGCTGTTCCAGGCGCTGGAGGACCCTCTGGTCACCGACGTCGCACTTTTCGAGGGCGGTGCGTTCGCCGACTTCGTCGAGTGTCGCGGCGACTTGCTGCCCCCGGACGAGTTCGCACTCGCACGACAGTGGCAGGAAGTCGAACGGTCCCTGCACGAGGTGGAGGAGGTCCGGCCGGGTGCGGGTCTGACACTGCGGGACCTGCGCACCGGCGACCGGCGCGACATCAGGGAAGTCACCGCAAGCCACCAGATGCATCTCGGGAGTCTGATCTGTGCCCGCGTCGTCCCGGCGGGGGACACGTGGCAGATCTTCGGGGGAATCGAACCGATCTCGCAGGATCGGCGCGCGTCACTCCTCGCGGCGTTGGACGACGAGACCACGGATCCGGCCGACCTGGTCGAGATCCTCAGCGAACGATTCGTGCCGGTGAGCGGGTGATCGGGGCGGCGGGATTCGCCGGGTGCCGCTCTCCCGCAGGTCACGGTAGGAAACGGATCAATCCCGCAGAATCGCCTCGCATCTGCTGTGCCCCGTCGTAACGTGAACTCACTCGGTTAGGTGCACCGAGGAGGAGGAGCGCACGTATGTCAGTTGATGCAGCGGCGATCATCGTGGCGATCACCACCGCAGCGGGGGCCATCGTTCAGGGAGCGGACATACCGCAGCCGGTCAAAGATCAAGCAGCAGAAGCAATTCAGGTGGTCGAGCAGGCCTCACCCGACGTTCAGAAACAGGTAAACGACGCAATATCGACCCTCCCGGAACCGGCCCGCGTGCAGGCCGAGCAGATGGTGGCCCAGGCCTCGGATGTCGTGAAGCAGGCAACCGACCCCTACATTCCGCCGCCGCCCGCCGTCGAGGCGGCGCCGCCGCCTGCCCCGATACCGCCACTGGCCCTGCCGGACACCCCGCTCGACCAGCCCCCCGTGATGAGTGCCCCCGACGTCGGAACCGCGATCGGGGGCCTCGCCGCTCTGCCGGGGGTACCAGCCCTCATCAGCGGACTCGGATCGCTGATCCCGTCCGTGCCCGCAGGGTTTCCCGGTGTCTCGCTCGCGCCCGTCGGCGCCATCGCCGTCTTCGCGCCGTGGATCCGCAAGGCCGGATCGCTGTGCGAGGGCATCAAGCCGCCGACACTGGCGGCCCTGTACTCGGTCGAGAACGGGTTCCGCTACGGCGCGACGTCACCGGTGTCCCGGGCGGGTGCCCGCGGCCCCGGCCAGTTCATGCCCGAAGCCTGGGCCAGGTACGGCAAGGACGCGGACGGCGACGGCAAGGTCGACATCAACGGCGTCGCCGACCCGATGATGGCGTCCGGTCAGATGCTGTGCGACCTGTTCGGTCAGATCGACGGGTGGAAGAAGGAGGGCGTGGTCAAGGGCGACACCCTCGACCTCACGATCGCCGCCTACAACGCCGGTGCGGGTGCGGTCCGGACCGCCGGGGGCATGCCCGCCGGCAAGTTCGACTACGAGCACGAAACGCAGCCGTACGTCGCACGCATCCGATCGCTCGAGGAGTCGTTCGCGCGGATGCTGTCGCCGTTCTTCTACGGTGCGGCCGCCGGTGACACGAGCCGCGTCGTGGAGGCGGCCATGCGGTTCATCGGCCTGCCGTACGTGTGGGGCGGCGGCAACATCAACGGACCGTCCGGCGGCGGGTTCGACTGCTCGGGGCTGACCTCGTTCGCCGTGTACGCCGCCACCGGCATCAGACTGCCCCGCACGTCGGAAACGCAGTGGAATGTCGGTGTGGAGGTGCCGCTGTCGGAGGCCAGGCCCGGAGACCTGCTGTTCGGCAACTGGCAGTCGGGTGGGCCGGGTCACGTGGCGATCTACGTCGGAAACGGCCAGATGCTGCACGCCCCGACGACGGGCGACGTGGTGCGCATCGGACCGGTGTTCGCCGACATGAAGGCCCGCCGGGTCTTCTGATCACATCCGCAGGGCTCGACGCAGAAAACTCCGGCCCGGGCACTGGGCCCGGRCCGGAGTTTTCGGCGGTTGATCCGAGATCAGCTGTGGTAAGGCTCCGCGCTGACGAGCGTCACCTTCATGCTGCTGCCGTTGGGCAGCGTGTATTCGCGGGTCTCGCCGACCTTCGCCTCGAGCAGTGCGCCACCCAGCGGAGAGTTGGGCGAGTACACCTCGAGCTTGTTGTCGCGTGCACCCTCTTCGCGGGTCGCGATCAGGAACGTCTCGGTGTCCTTCTCGTCGCCGTCGTAGTAGACCTTCACCACGGAACCGGGCAGTGCGACACCGGACTGGGTGGGGGCCTCGCCGACCTTCGCGCTGTTCAGCAGCTCCTGGAGCTGACGGATGCGCGCCTCCTGCTGACCCTGCTCTTCGCGGGCCGCGTGATAGCCACCGTTCTCCTTCAGATCGCCCTCTTCGCGACGCTCGTTGATCTCGGCGGCGATGACCGGACGATTGGCAATGAGCTGGTCGAGTTCGCTCTTGAGCCTGTCATGTGACTCCTGGGTCAGCCAGGTCACCTGGGTCTCGGTCATCTCGATCACTCCCTCGTAGTTGGAGCCGCCGGGCTCCCTCGACAGACCACTGCAACAGCAGTGATCAACGGCTCGGCGGAATCGACGGCCGGGGCCGTTCATCTTCCGCCTTGCCGCCAATGCAGCAATACACGGTTCCAAACGGAACCGTGTACCAGGCGATTCTAGCACGATCGGGGAGCGCAAACCCCGAATAACCCGAACGGTCGCTCGGCTGCGCGGGTGTCAGCCGCCGGTCAGATAGGCAGGAACGTCCAGGCTGCAGCCGTAGATGTCGCCCATCGCAGGGGGGCGCGACGTGTAGACGGGAGCGGTGACTTTCACCGTCTGGCTGTCGCCGCCGGCGATGTACACCTCGCGCCTGCCGGTCTCGGAACCGTCCTTGGAGCGGGAGCGGACGATGCACACCGCGGCCCGGGACGGATCCTCCCGTGTGACGGTGAACGTGATGTCGAGCTGCGAATCACTCACCAGATCGAACGACGTGGCTTCACTGTCGATCTCGGAGACGGCGAACTTGTCGTATGCGACGAGTGCCACAACCACGCCGACGACGACTACCGCCGCGGAGAGTGCCCACACGAGCCAGCGCTT
>NZ_JBFUHV010000143.1:0-33497 GCF_056402215.1 Rhodococcus sp. P4_B6
GTGCGAATATGGGCTGAAAATTGAACCATCCAGCGCGCTGATCGTAGAGTGCGGCTACCTCTCGAGCGGTCTCCGCGGGAATGGAGTCCGGTTGCCCGGCGGCGAGGGCGAGAAGCTGTGCCTGGCACGAGCGTTCGAGTGCGATGAACCACCACGCGGCCTCGTCGACCGTTGCGCCGACCGTCAGGATGCCATGGTTCTTGAGGATCGCGGCGCGATTCGTACCCAAATTCGCTGCGAGGGAGCGACCTTCGCCGTCATCGAGCGCGACGCCGTTGTACTGCTCGAAGACGGAGTGCCTCTCGTAGAAGGCGCATGCATCCTGGGTGATCGGATCCAACTTTCGACCGAACGCGGACCACGTCTTTCCGTGCAGAGAGTGGCTGTGCGCGACGCCGACGACATCGGGTCTGGCATCGTGCACACTGGAATGTATCGTGATTGCTGCTGGATTGACGGGACCTGTGCCCTCGACCAACTTTCCGGCCGCATCGATTAGACATAGGTCTGATGCGCGGATCTGGCTGAAGGGCATACCCCAGGGGTTGACCCAAAGGTGGTCGAGGTATTCGGGGTCGCGGGCGGTGATATGCCCGGTAACTCCGTCGTCGAGGCCGAACCTACTGAAAATCCTGAAGGCTGCGGCCAGGCGAATCTTCCTATGATTTCTCTCCTCATCGGGTGAAAGGAATGTGGGCGGAGTTGGCAGGTCAAGAGTATGCATTATCGGCTACTCCAGGGGGAGGTGATCGGCGTCGTAGATGGCCTTGATGAAGGTTAATATCGGGATATGAGCGATGAATCGATTAGCGCCGAGGGGGGAAGCGGGTGTTGGTAGAGAGCACTCGCATTCCGGAAACAGAGCTTCTCGATCGTGTCGCGGGGTAGTGATTTCATGTCTCGACTGAAGAGTTCTTGCGAATCAGGCCACGAGGAGTCGGCATGCGGGTAGTCGGTCTCGACCATGACTTTCTCGGCGCCGATGATGTCGAGCATCCGGAATGCCGCTGGATCTTCGATCGACGTAAACCAGAAGTTTCGTCGCAGGATGTCGACCGGGTCCGGGTCTGACGTGCTCCATGTCTCCGAGCTGGCCGCCTGCCTGTACGAACGCGTGAGTCGCTCGATGATCATCGGCACCCAGGAGACGCCGGATTCGGACAGTACGATCTTCAGCTTCGGAAAACGCAGTGGGATCCGGGAGAAGATCCAATCAACTACTGCCTGTATGGCGTTCAACGGGAAGAGTGCGACTGTGACATCCGCAGGCGATGCCGCACTCGGTTGGCAGATCGATCCCGAGGACCCCACGTGCAAATTGACTACGGTCTCGGTCTCTTCGCATGCGCGAAAGAAGGGGTCCCAGTACTCGGAGTAGAGAGACGGGAGCCCCAATCCCTCGGGGTTCTCCGAGAATGTTACTGACTGGAAACCGCGGTCCTTGTTGTTCTTGATCTCCAGTGCGGCCACCTCAGGGTCAAGGAGCCACGGCAATTGACATGAGATGAATCTGTCGGGATACGCGCCGCACCATTCCTCGAGCATCCAGTCGTTGTAGGCCCGAACGGAGGCGAGACCGACCTCGCGATCACGCATTCCGCTCAACCGTTTGCCGGCAAATCCCCAGACGAAGGATGGAAAGTTGAGAGATGCGTATACCCCGTTGAGGTCCATATCCCTGACTCGCGAATGGACGTCCCACACACCGGGCCGGAAGTCTTCGTACTTTTGAGGCGCCAGGCTCCATTCTTCGATGGGCCGACCGACTGCCCCGCACATTGTGAGGCGCATGGGGATTCGGTCCTCATCAATGTGCCAATACGGGATGCCATCCTGGTCGGGGACAACTGCTGGTACAAGGTCGCGATACCGCGAGCTTGTACGACTGGTGAAGATATCTGCGGGCTCGAGAACATGATCGTCCACTGAGATGAGAGGGCACCATAATTCCCGAGGGTCGGGGTCTGGTAGAAATGTCGGCTCTGACCGAACGAGCCCTCTTCCCTGACTTTCGACATCCGGGTTGTGGATATCAAGCGCCATTACTGACTCCATTCGATCGACATTTCGCTCGGAGATGCTTCGGACCAGTTTTCTCATTCGCTTGGGCGGTACGGAGTGTGTGAACCCCATCACGTTGCCCTAACGATTGGAAGGTATACGACCGTCATCAGGCTGTCAACGGATTCTGTTGTTCACGAGGACATTCGGGCTACGGCAAGATTCGACACGCAGGAGCCCAGCATTCCAGTCGGACACCCCCGAGTCGGAGAAGGTCCGCGGCAACTTACCCCCACCGCAACACGGTCACTCCGATTCCGGGCGAATCTCGGCACCGACCGCGCTGCAAGAATTCGGTGACTCAGGTCGCGCACCTCGGGGCGACGCGCCCGGTCCGGGCAAGGGATCATGTCAGTCCGGGAAGGTCTCATTCAGAACTGAAACCGGTCCGCTTCGGTGGTGCATCCAACACTGCGACGAGACGTGACGCGTCCAAGTTGTACCCAGTCGTCGTGGGTACTTGTTCGGGATGTGCACCCGTTGACGTGGGCCGCAGGGTCAGGGTTGGCGCTTCGGGCTGTCTTATCACTGAAATCTGCACGATCAGCCAACGGGCGCTGTGGTGTCACCAACCGGGTCGTGGAGCAAAGGAGCTGCGCTGCGTGCATAGCGGGGCGTCTCGTGGGGATGGTGCGTTGCTGAACAGGTGAGGGGCGTCCGCTGCGACAGGAGGCGGCGTCGGCGCGGGTCATGGCACGAAGCTATTGACCTTACGATCGGAAGGTAATAGATTCTGCAATCTGAGGTCGGTTCGGTGATCGGAACCTAGGACCGAGGCAGTTGCGCCGCACGGCGCATGGTTTGAATGCGTACGCGAGGAGTGGTGACCCCCATGGGCTTCGGTTCCGTTGGCACCAAGCAACTATCGAATGTGATCATCCGGTTCGCCGGTGACTCCGGCGACGGTATCCAGCTGATCGGTGACAGATTCACGGGGGAGACGGCCTTCTTCGGGAACGATCTGTCTACCCTGCGGGACTTCCCTGCCGAAATTCGGGCACCTGCGGGAACCCTCGCCGGGGTGTCGTCGTTCCAGTTGCAGTTCGCGGACCACGGCATCGATACGGCCGGGGATACACCGGATGTCCTGGTCGCTATGAATCCGGCGGCGTTGAAGGCGAATATCGGAGACCTCGAGGCCGGGGCTGAGATCATCGTCGACAGCGACCAGTTCAGGCGGCGAAGCCTCAAACGGCTCGGATACGAAACCAACCCGCTCGAAGACGGCTCGTTGGACGGGTATCGCCTGCACGCCGTTCCGCTGACGTCGATCACCATCGAAGCACTCCGCGACTTCCCGATCAGCACGAAGGAGGCCGCACGAGCGAAGAACATGTTCGCGCTCGGCCTGCTCTGCTGGATGTACGACCGCCCTACCGACTCGACCGTCGAGTACTTGCGCCGCAGGTTCGGCAAGCGCGCGGAGATCGCCGACGCCAACATCGCTGCGTTCCAGGCGGGGTATGGATTCGGTGACACGACTGAGACGTTCGCGACTCGATACGAGGTGCGTCCCGCGCGCATGCTGGATGGTCTCTACCGCAACGTCTCTGGGAATCTGGCACTCTGTTACGGGCTTCTCGCGGGAACTCAGAAGGCGGGTATTCCGCTGTTCCTGGGGGCCTATCCCATCACGCCGGCATCCGACCTGTTGCACGAACTCGCCCGCCACAAGGACCACGGGGTGCGCACCTTCCAGGCCGAGGACGAGATCGYCGGCATCGCGGCGGCGATCGGCGCCTCGTTCGGTGGGCATCTCGGGGTGACCTCCACGAGCGGTCCCGGCATGTCCCTCAAGGCCGAGGCGCTCGGCCTGGCGATCGCGCTGGAACTGCCGCTGGTGGTGTGCAACGTACAGCGGGCAGGGCCGTCGACCGGGATGCCGACGAAGACCGAGCAGGCGGACCTGTTGCAGGCGATGTTCGGCCGCAACGGCGAATCACCCGTCCCGATTCTCGCGCCCCGCTCACCCTCGGACTGCTTCGACATGGCGTACGAGGCCGTCCGGATCGCGACCAAATACCGCACGCCGGTTGTGCTGCTGTCGGATGCACACCTGGCGAACGGCTCGGAGCCGTGGCGGTTGCCCGACCTGGACCAGCTTCCCGACATCGGGGTTCGATTTACGACCGAGCCGAATCGCGACGGCCAGTTCTGGCCGTATCTCAGGGACCCGCAGACGCTGGCGAGGCCGTGGACCGTGCCGGGGACACCCGGTCTCGAGCACCGCATCGGCGGGCTGGAGAAGCTCGACGGCCGGGGAACCATCTCCTCGGACCCGGACAACCACGAGGCGATGGTGCGGGTCCGGGCGGCCAAGATCGCGGGCATCGCGGCCGATGTGCCACCCCTCGAGGTTGATGACCCGGGTGATCGGGCGGAGGTCCTCGTGCTCGGTTGGGGATCGACCCACGGTGCGATCTGCTCGGCCGTGCGTGATGTTCGCGGACGCGGCGGAGATGTCGCGCAGGCCCACCTGCGTCACCTGAATCCTTTCCCGGCCAACACCGCAGAGGTCCTGGGCCGGTACCGCACGGTGCTCGTCCCGGAACTCAATCTCGGTCAGCTTCGCATGCTGCTCAAGGCCTTCTTCGACGTCCACACCGTCGGATACAACCGCGTCCGCGGCCTGCCGTTCACCTCGGCGGAACTCGCCGCGCAGATCGAGGAGCTGATCTGAGATGTTCGACAACCTCATCACCCACGAAATGCCGATGTCGGAGGCGACCCCGGTCCCCGCTGTCTCCGGTGCTCTGACGGCGGAGGACTTCCAGACCGACCAGGAGGCGCGGTGGTGTCCCGGGTGCGGGGATTACGCGATTCTGGCGGCTGTTCAGGGATTACTGCCGGAGCTCGGGCTGGCCCGCGAGAACATGGTCTTCATCTCGGGGATCGGTTGCTCGTCGAGGTTCCCCTACTACCTCAACACCTACGGCATGCACTCCATTCATGGTCGCGCCCCCGCCATCGCGACTGGCCTGGCGATGTCACGTCCTGATCTGTCCGTGTGGGTCGTCACCGGTGACGGCGATGCCCTGTCCATCGGTGGAAACCACCTGATCCACACACTTCGGCGGAACGTGAATCTGAAGATTCTGCTGTTCAACAACCAGATTTACGGCCTGACCAAGGGCCAGTACTCGCCGACGAGCGAGGCGGGCAAGGTCACCAAGTCGACGCCGGTCGGGTCGGTGGACCGGCCGCTCAACCCGATCTCGCTGGCGTTGGGAGCGGAGGCGACCTTCGTCGCGCGCACACTCGACTCCGACCGCACCCATCTCACCGGTGTCCTGCGGGCCGCCGCGCAGCACCGGGGAACGGCGCTGGTCGAGATCTTGCAGAACTGCAACATCTTCAACGACGGCGCCTTCGACCCGCTGAAGAATCCCGACACCAGGGGTGAGACCACCGTCCGGCTGCAGCACGGCGAACCGATGCTGTTCGGGACAACGACCAGAAAGGGCCTGCGAGCCGGCCCCCGCGGCGGACTGGAAATCGTGGCACTCGATGACGTGGATTCCGGCTCGGTGCTGGTTCACGATGTCCACGAAAACGATTCGTCGATGGCCTTCATGCTCTCGCGTCTCGGCGACCGACCCGACGGCGTCACGCCGCTCGGCATCTTCCGGGATGTGGCCCGTCCCGCCTACGACGATCTGGTCAACAAACAGATCGTCGATGCACGCGCCGACGGCCGCGCACCCGATCTGTCCACGGTCATCGCCGGACACGACACGTGGCTGGTGGGTCCGCCGCACGACTAGGTCGCCGGCCTGAAGGTCATTGTGATCGACCTTCGGGTGAATCAGATATCTGTCAGCACTAACTAGGGAGCAAGAATTGATCATCGATCAGGTAGGCGTCGTCGGTGGCGGCCTCATGGGAACAGGCATCGCACGCGTCTGCGCGCTCGCAGGGGCCGACGTTGTGATCTGCGAGGCAGATTCCGACAAGGCAGCGGCGGCACGCGCACGAACCGAGAGCTCGCTCCGCCGCGCGGTGGCGGGCGGCAAGATCACCGACACCGACTGCACCGGGGCGCTGTCCCGGCTCCGCTTCACGGGCACGCTCGAGGAACTCGCAGACCGCGAACTGGTCATCGAGGCCATCGTCGAGGACGAGACCGTCAAGCGCGAATTGTTCGCCGCGCTCGACAAGGTGGTGACCGGTCCCACCGCCGTCCTCGCCTCCAACACGTCCTCCATCTCGATCACCAAGTTGGCGGCGGCGACCACGCGCCCCGAACGTGTCGTCGGGTTGCACTTCTTCAATCCGGTGCCCGCGCTGCGCCTCGTCGAGCTGGTACCCACGCTGCATACGGACGCCGCGACGATCGATCGTATCGAGCGTTTTGCCACCGATGACCTGCGCAAGCTGGTGATCCGTTCCCAGGACCGGGCAGGGTTCGTCGTCAACGCGCTGCTGACGCCATATCTGCTCTCCGCCGTGCGGATGCTCGAGGCAGGCTTCGCCTCGGCCGCGGATATCGACCAGGGCATGGTGGAGGGTTGCGCCCACCCCGTCGGTCCCTTGTCACTCGCCGACTTCGTCGGCCTCGACATCCTGCTGGCGGCGTCGAACTCGATGTATGAGGAGTTCCGGGACCCCCAATTCGCGCCGCCGCCGCTGCTGCTGCGCATGGTCGAGTCCGGGCTCCTCGGCGAAAAGACCGGACGCGGCTTCTTCACCTACGCGCAATGACCGGACCCGAAGGAACGCCCATGCCCGAGAACACTCCGCCGCTGAGTGTGGCGCCGAACGTGCGGTGGTCGCTGTCCGATTCGACTGCGGCCGGTGCCGCGGTCACGGTGGCCCCCAACCTGATGTGGTCGTTGCGCCGAGCGGCGGGGCTGCACGGCGCCTCGGTCTCGGTGGTCGACGGCGACACCCGGCTCAGTTACCCCGAGCTGCTGTCCTGGTGCGATCGCCTGGCGTCGGGATTGGCGCGGCGCGGGGCGGGGCGGGGCGACCGGATCGCGATCCTCGGGGCCAACAGCGCGGCGTATCTGGCCGCCTATTTCGGGGTGCCCGCCGCCGGGTACGTCCTGGTCCCGCTCAATGCGCGGCTGGCGGATGCGGAACTGCTGAAGGTGGTGCAGGACTGCGAGCCGGCTGTCCTGGTCGCCGACGAGGCGCATCAGGCCCGCGCGGAAGCGCTTGCCCGGTCCGCCGGAACCGGTGCGATCGGTTTCGAGGAGCTGCTCGCGCACCCGGCCGACGAAACCGTCGCGGACCGCGATGCGGAGCCGAGCTCGACCGATCTGGCCGCGATCTTCTATACCGGCGGCACGACCGGACGCGCCAAGGGTGCCATGCTCACCCACGGCAACCTCGCCGCGAACGCACTGCACATGATCGCCGGGCTCGGTTACGCGGTCGACGACGTCTATCTGCACTGCTCGCCGATGTTCCACCTCGGCGACGGGATGTCGACCTACCCGATGACCTGGGCCGGGGGACGGCATGTGGTGATTCCCCGTTTCGATCCGGAGTCCGTGGTGGGCGCCATCGAGACCGAACGGGTCACCTGCACCTTCCTGGTACCGACGATGCTCACCCTGCTGCTCGAGTATCTCGACAGGATGGACCGAGTCCCCGACCTCTCGTCGCTGCGGCTCGTGGTGCACGGGGGCGCGCCCATTTCGCCCGCGCTCCTCGACCGCGCCATGGCGCGGCTGGGGTGCTCGTTCACCCAGTCGTATGGCATGACGGAGGCGGGACCGATTCTGAGCTTCCTGCCGAATGAAGACCGCCTGCTCGGCGCCGAGGTCCTGCGTTCGGCCGGCCGGCCGGTCGTGGGCGTCGAGGTGCGGGTGGTCCGGCCGGACGGCACCGACTGCGCGGTCGGGGAGATCGGCGAGATCGTCGGCCGCGGACCGAACTTCGCCGTCGGTTACTGGCGGCAGCCCGAGGTCACCAGGGAACGGTTCCGGGACGGCTGGTATTGGTCGGGGGACCTGGCGTACCGCGACGAGGACTTCTACCTCTACATCGTCGGCCGGGCGGGGGACGCCATCATCAGCGGCGGCGAGAACGTCTACGCCGCCGAGGTCGAAGCAGCGCTCGACCGCCACCGGGACGTCGTCGAGGCCGCGGTCATCGCCGTCCCGTCACCACAATGGGGTGAGCAGGTACACGCCGCCGTCGTGCTCCGCCGGGGAGCGACCGCGACCGAGGCCGACCTCGACCGGCACTGCCGCGAGCTGATCGCCGGCTACAAGATCCCCCGCTCGTATGAATTCCACACCCAGCTGCCTCGCACCGGGCCCGGCAAGATCGACAAATTGGCTTTGCGTCGTCCGCACTGGGCAGCGCACGAAAGGGATGTGTCATGACCAGCTCGAACAAGGGGCCAGAACGGGTCGCGCTCGTCACGGGTGCCTCCCGCGGAATCGGAGCCGCCTCGGCGCTGCGCCTGGCCGCACAGGGATACCGCGTCGCGGTGAACTTCGCCAGGTCGAAGCCCGACGCCGAGGCGATCGTGAAGCAGATCATCGCGAACGGGGGCCGAGCCGCCGCAATTCAGGCGGATATCTCGGAGGAGGGCGCGGGGGAGGACCTCGTCCGCGAAACCGACCGCCGATTGGGCCCGCCGCTGGTCGTGGTCAACAACGCCGGGGTCCAACATTCCCGGGCGATGATCACACAGACCCCGGACGAGTTCGATCAGATGCTGTCCACGAACGTCCGTGGCGCCTGGTCGGTCACCCGGGCGGCCCTGCCGTCCATGTACGACGCCAATTGGGGGCGTGTGGTCTTCATCAGCTCGGTACTGGGAGCCACCGGCGGCCCGGGCGACACGGGATACGGCGCCTCGAAGGCCGCGCTGCTGGCCATGTCGAAGAGCTTGGCGTTCGAGGTGTCTCGGCGGGGCATCACCTCCAACGCGGTGCTGCCCGGAACGATCCTCACGGACATCGTCGGTGACGTCGATCCGGCGGTGCTCGAGGCCAACATCGCGGCAATTGCGGCGCGCCGCGGGKGAGAACCCGACGAGGTCGCCGCCGTGGTCGCGTTCCTCTGTTCGGAGGACGCCTCCTACGTGAGCGGTGCAGAAGTCGTGGTCCACGGCGGCGGCTGGGTCACCCTACCCCCATCAAAATGAGCTGTGTGACAGTGGTATTAGAACAGCGGAGGTAAGCGCAATGCAATATGGACTCGGACTGTATACCGGGCAGGTGCCGCCGGATGAGGACATCAGCTTCCATGATGAGTACGCCCGGATCATCGAACAGGCGAAACTGGCCGAAGAAGTCGGCCTCGACTCGATCTGGTTGAGCGAGCACCACGGGGCCGCTGATGGCTACCTGCCGTCGCTGCTGCCGATCGCGGCGGCGATCCTCGCCTCGACGACACGGCTGACGGTGGGAACCGCGGTCCTGCTGGCTCCTTTCCACAACCCGCTCCGGCTGGCCGAGGACGTCGCGGTCCTCGACCAGCTGTCGGGGGGCCGCTTCATTCTCGGCATGGGAACGGGATGGCGGCGCACCGAGTTCCGGGCCTTCGGCGCCGACATGGCCACCCGCGGCAAGGCACTGGAGGAAACGGCCCAGATTCTCCGGCTCGCCTGGCAGGGCGAGCGATTCGGATTCGACGGTCGGGTGCACCAGATCGACAGCGCTGTCGTCAGGCCGGAGCCGTTCACGCCCGGCGGTCCGCCGATCTGGCTCGGCGGCACCGGACCCCGGGCACTCGAACGTGCCGGGCGCCTCGGCGACGGCTTCTTCGGAGTATCCGCGCCCTTCGATTCCGCCATGTCGTCGTTCTCTCGGGTGCTGGACTCGGCGCCGGAGGAGAAGCGCACGTCCTTCTCGTTCGGTCAGCTGCGATCGGGCTTTATCGCCGACGATCCGGAACTCGGCTGGAAGATCGCCGGGAAAGGGATGACCTACACCCAGGACGTGCACGCCCGATGGGCCGCCGAGGAAGCCGGGGCACCGGTCGAGCCCGACGCGAACCTCTCGTCCGAGGATGCCGTGCGCCGGTACAACCTCATCGGCACCCCGGACGAGGTCACGGCGGCCCTGCGGCCCTACCAACAGCGCTTCGCCGGCCGAACCGACTCCCACCTCTGCTTCCGGCTCTACCATCCCTACATGCCGCACGACGCGGTGCTCGACGCCATTCAGACGTTCGGTAGGGTAATAGTTCCCGACCTGCGCACCCCGGCGGGTCAGGGTCCGCGGCTGGATTGATCGCGGGGCCACGCCGACCCACCGGAGGGAAGCCCATGCCACCCAAGCGCTCCGCCGAGCGGCATGCCGAGGTGCTCGACGCCGCCATCGAACTGATCCGCCAGAAGGGCATCGACGGCACCAGCCTGCAGGACATTGCCGATGCGGTCGGGATCAAGAAGGGCAGTTTGAATACCTACTTCTCCTCCAAGGAGGAGCTGGTCGAGCTGATCCAGGCGCGGTTCACCGACGTGGCGGAGCAGGAGCTCGCCAAGATCGCGGAGCGCAGCGACCTCACGCCGGACCAGCGGCTCCGCGAGCTTCTCTACTTCCATGCCGAGCACTGCACCCTGCGGGTGTCGTCCCCGGTGCTGGTCGGCTTCATGCAGCTGTGGACATCACCGTCCTCGCCGAACGGTCGTCATCAGCCCGCGGTGGTGCGTGAGTATCAGCGAACCTTCGAAGATGTTGTGGCCCAGTGCTCACGCAAGCGCATCTTCCGTAAGGCCGATCCGGAGCTGGTGGTGAACGGACTCATGGGCAGCATGAGCTGGTGCGCATTCTGGTACAACGAGGACCAGCACGGACCGCTGCGGCCGCTGGTCGACAAGATCATCGACATGACCTTCGAAGGACTACGCACTCGACCGCGGGCTTCCGGCGGAGCGAAGGAGCGGGCGGCGAACTGACGCCCGCTCCTTCCCCGTCACCTATCAGCGCTTGGACAGCCGGGCCCCGGCGTCGAGGCGGATGACCTCTCCGTTGAGCATTTCGTTGGCGACGATCGCGCACGCCAGCTCGGCGAACTCGGCCGGCCTGCCCAGGCGTGACGGGTAGGCGACCGACGACGTGAGCTGATCCTGCAACGCTGCGGGCAGGTCCGTGGTCAGCGTGGTCTCGAACGCTCCGGGTGCGATTGTGGCGCACCGGATTCCGTACTGTGCCAGTTCCCTCGCCGCCGGCAGTGTCATGCCGATGACACCTGATTTGGACGCCGCATAGGCCAGCTGACCCTGTTGCCCCTCATAGGCGGCGATGCTCGCCGTCGTGACGATCACGCCACTCTCCCCGCCCGGCCGCTGATTGCTGCTCATCCGCCATGCCGCCGCGCGCAAGACGTGAAATGTGCCGATCAGGTTCACATCGATCACCGCTGCGAACCGAGCGGGATCGACCGGTCCGTCCTTGCCGATCAGGCGGAAGCCGCCGGCAATGCCGGCGCAATGCACGACGATGTCCACCCGACCAAAGGTCGATACCGCGGTGTCGAACGCGGCGTCGACTTCGTCGGCGGAGCCGACGTTCGCGGCGAGTGGTAGCCACGTCGCGCTCGGCGCGCCCGGTGGCGCCRCCAGGTCCACCGCGGCAACCCGAGCGCCACGCTGCGAGAGCATCGCTGCGGTGGCTCGGCCCAACCCTGCGCCGGCGCCGGTGACCACGGCTACTGCTCCGGAAATCTGCATTGCTACCTCCTGTGTGTGATGGACCCGCATCCGCGGGGTGGGTGCGAGACATGGCTGGATGTCGATGTGATCCGGGTCTTGATTTAGGCCCTAGAGCGCGTTACCCTTCCAATCGACAGGATAACAGTTCGGCCCCTGGTTGAAGCCATCACATCCGTGAAAGTGCTTAGTCACGAGGCTGATTCAGCACGCCGGATCGCGGCGTGGACGAGTGGAGGACCCGCATGCTGTCGCATGACGACAATGAACTCCTGACCCGAGTAGAGGACGCAGCGCCGATGGGCGCGTACCTCCGCGAGTACTGGACGCCCGCGGTCCGCTCGGAGCGGCTGGTCGCCGACGGAGCCCCCGTGAAGGTCCGGCTGTTCGGGGAGAACTTCGTGGCCTTCCGCGCCACGGACGGAACAGTGGGATTCCTGGATGAGGCGTGTCCGCACCGCGGGGCCTCGCTGGCACTGGCCCGAAACGAAGACTGTGCGCTGCGGTGCATCTATCACGGCTGGAAGATCGACGTCTCGGGCACGGTCGTGGAGGTGCCGTCCGAGCCCGCGGAGCGACTGGCGGACATGGCCGACAAGATCGCGGTCGGCAAGTACCCCTCGAGGGAGGCCGGCGGGGTGCTCTGGGTGTATCTCGGATCGCACGACGATCCGCCGCCCTTCCCCCGGTTCCCGTTCGCCGACGTGCCGGCCGACCACGTCCGAGCCCTGGCCGCGGAGACGAATTGCAACTGGCTGCAGGCGGTCGAGGGCACGCTGGACTCCTCGCACGTGTCGATCCTTCACCAGTCCTGGTTGGGTCAGAGCAGCGGCAGCCTGGGGGAGACGGCGGAAGACTCGGCGCCGCGCTACGAATCCGACGAGACCGGCTACGGCATCCGATTCGCCGCCATCCGGCACGCGGGCGCGGACCGGATGCACGTGCGGGTGACCGAATTCGTCATGCCGTGGACGGCCTACATCCCGACCGGCGACGAGGACCGAATCGCGATCATCGGCACACCGATCGACGACGAACACTCCCGGCAGTGGTTCATCCGGTGGAACGATGACCATCCGCTCACCGAGGACACCGATACCCACTTCTGGTACCACGACCTGACGGTGGCGCCCGACGACTTCGCCGCCCTGACACGAGGCAAGGACAACTGGGGACAAGACCGCGCCCTCATGTCCGAGGGACACTTCTCCGGGTTCACCAACCTGGTCCTCGAGGATGTCGCGATCCAGGAGAGTCAGGGCCCGATCGTCGACCGATCCCGGGAGAAGCTCGGCACCAGTGACATCGCGGTGGTCAAGACCCGCCGACTGCTGCTCAATTCCGTTCGCTCCCACCAGCAGGGCGGGGAGGTCTTCGGGCACCAGGATCCGCTCGCAAGGCCCGACTCGGCCGGCGTGGCGATGACCCTCGCGCCGACCGATGACTGGCGCGCCGTCGCAACATCCGAGGCTCGATATGTCTGACCCGGGAGGCACCAAGTTCGCCGACTGGCAGGCGATCCGCGAGCTGACGGCGACCTACAACCGCTGTTTCGACAAGTCCGACGCTGCCGGTTGGGCCGGAACATTCCTGGAGTCGGGCAGGTTGGAGATCATCGACCAGGAGGTCACCTACACCGGGCGTGATCAGTTGTCGGAGTTCTGTCGGTCCAGAGGTTGGGGAATCCTGCACATGACCCTCGATCCCGAGGTGACCGTCGACGGCGATCACGCCGAACAGCGGTGCAACCTCCTGATGTTCCGCCGGTACGAAAGCCAGGAACGACCAACACTTCTGGCGACCGGCCGGTACTCGGATCGACTGGTCCGGACCTCGAACGGTTGGCGCTTCGCGGTCCGACAGGTTCAGTTGGACACCCGTCTCGGGGCCCGCGAGGAGGTGTCTCCATGAGCACCGACGCGCACAGCACCATGGGCTGCACGATCGACGACTCGGTGGAAACAGCGGCCGACGTCGTGGTGTTCGGTTCCGGCGCAGCAGGGCTGGCAGCCGCGGTGACGGCCGCCGCCGCCGGACGCACGGTACACCTGTTCGAGAAGGCCGCGGCGGTCGGCGGCACCACCGCGAAATCCGGCGGCGTCTACTGGGTTCCCGACAACCACCTGATGCGTGAGCGCGGCATCGACGACCCGCAGGCCCGGGCCGTGGCCTACATGGCGCGAGTGAGCGCCCCTGACCGGTACTCGACCGAGGACCCCCTGCTCGGGCTGACCACTTGGGAGCACGACCTCCTCACGGGCTACTACGGGCTCGCTTCCGAGGCCGTGCAATTCCTGGACGACATCGGTGCACTCCGCTCGACAATCGAGATGGCTCTACGCTTCCCCGATTATCACATGAGCCTGCCCGAGCAAGGGGGCGTGTACGGCCGTGCGCTGTGTCCCGCGGATGAGCAGAACCGCCCGGGCAACGGTGGCGATCTCATTGCGCAACTGACGGCCGCCGCGACACGCTCGGGGGTCCGGATCACGACCCGCCACGCGTTCACGGATCTGGTGGTCGAGGACGGACGGGTTGCCGGTGCGGTGGTCCGCGACCTCGAGACCGGGCGGCAGTTCCGTGTCCGGGCGCGGCTCGGTGTGGTGCTCGCCGTCGGCGGATTCACCCACCACCCAGGGCACAGATCGAGGCATCTACCGGCGCGAGTATGGGGCGGCTGCGCCGCCGGGGGCAACACCGGCGACGCTTTGCACCCCCTGGCGGCCCTCGACATTCCCCTCCACAACATGGACTGCGCCTGGTGGGACCAGGTCGCCATCGAACACACCCTCGCCGGCACAACAGAAACCCGCGCGGGGATGTGGGTGGCCCCGGGCGATTCGTCGCTGATCGTGGATCTCGCCGGTCACCGCGTCGTCAACGAGAAGCTCTTCTACAGCGACCGGGCCAAGGTTCATATCGGCGCGGGCTCGCCCGAGCTGTTGGTGCTGCTCTTCGACGAGCGGACGCAGCAGTTGTTTTCGATGGAGCAGTTCGCCTACCCACTGGCGCTGCCCGGCGAATCGACCACCCACCTCGTGTCGGGTGATAGCTGGGAGCAGCTGTCGGCGAACCTCGAGGTGCGGCTGCGGTCGCTGCGTGCAGCCACCGGCGGTGCGCGGCTGAGCGGCGATTTCGGGTCGAACCTGGCCGCCACCATCGCCCGGTTCAACATGTCGGCGAGCGCCGGGGTCGACGCCGAGCACGGCCGCGGCACCGAGCCGATCGAGGTGTTCTTCACCGGTGAGCCGCGTGCGGGTGGCGGCCCGAACCCGGTGATGGCGCCGCTCAGCGCGGACGGGCCGTTCCACGCCGTCCTGGTCGGGCTCGGGACCCTCGACACCAAAGGCGGCCCGCGCACCACAGTCGACGGCCAGGTGCTCGGGGTGGGCGGCGTCCCGGTCGACGGACTCTACGCGGTGGGGAACTGCGCCGCGTCGCCGTCGAATGACGGCTATTGGGCGGCCGGCGCGACGATCGGCCCGGCCCTGGCGTTCGGCTACGGCGCCGGCCGGCACCTCGCGGCGCGCTCCGCGGCCGGGACGCACTCACAGGAGCAAGGAGTGACGCCGTGACCTTCATCATCGGTGCCCCGTGCGTGGATGTGATGGATCGGTCCTGCCTGCAGGAATGTCCGGTCGACTGCATCTACGAGGGCGAACGCAAGCTGTACATCAACCCCGCCGAATGCATCGACTGCGGTGCCTGCGAACCGGCGTGCCCGGTGGAAGCGATCGCCTCCGAACGGGACAAGGACGAGGACTTCGAACCCTTCGTCGCCGACGCGGTCGAGTTCTTCCAGACCGTGCTGCCCGGCCGCGAACAACCCATCGGCTCACCGGGCGGCGCCCGAACCATCGGGCCCATCGCCGCGGACAGCAGCTACGTGCGCGCGATGCCCACCACCGGATCCACCCCGTAACTGCGACACGAATCCGCAGCCATCCAACAAGCAAGGAGAGACAAGATGACCAGAGTGACAGTTGTCAGCGCGCACGGCATGGACTGGGTGTGGCGCACCGGCGGGACAATCCTCAAATATGTCAAGGCCGGGGCGGATGTGACCGTCGTCTGCCTGTCGATGGGGGAGCGCGGTGAGTCCGCGTCGGCGTGGGCGGAGCCCGGCCAGACGGCCGAGCGGGTGCGAGCGGTCCGCCGGGGTGAGGCCGAAAAGGCCGCCGCGGTTGCCGGCGTCGAACTGCGGACCTATGACTGGGGCGACTACCCGATGGTGATCGACGAAGAACGCCGCCTGGAGGTGGTCCGGCTGCTCCGCGAACTCCGGCCCGATGTGGTGCTCACGCACGGTCGCAGGGATCCCAACAACCCGGACCATGTGGCGACGGCGAAGGTGGTGGAGGACGCGGCGATCTGGGCCCGCGCACACGGGCGCCTGCCGGAGCTCCCCCGTTTCGTTGTCGGCCAGATCCACGGCTACGAACCGGAATTCCCCGAGTTCTGCGATTTCAAGCCGGACACCTACATCGACATCAGCGACGTCGCCGAGCAGAAGCTCGAGATGATGCGCTGCTCGCAGGTGCAGGAGTTCATGATCGACGTCTACGAGCAGCGGGCCCGGTACCGGGCGATCATGGCCGGGCTGCTGCTGAACAAGAAGGTCACTCACGCGGAGGCATTCGAGAGCTTCCTGCCCGCGGCCGGGGACCTGTTCCGATGAGTAACCATCTGATCAGCCCGTCCATCCTCGACCACGTGGACCGGCGCGCGGGCTCGCTCTCGGCGGAGTTCGCCGAGCTCGGCGTCGCGACGGTCCACGAGTCGCAGGGGCGCAGCGGGCTCATGGATCCGGCGATCAAGCCGCTGGTGGCGGGGTCCCGGGTCGCCGGCCCCGCCGTCACGTGCCTGAACCAGCCCGGTGACAACCTGATGCTGTTGGCCGCCTTGGACCTGTGCCGGGAAGGTGACGTTCTGGTCGTCGCCAACCTGGCGCCGTCGACGGCCGGGATGGTCGGCGAGATCATCGCCAACATCCTCATTGCTCGCGGGGCAGCCGGGCTCGTCGTGGACGCCGGTGTCCGCGATGTCCGCGAGCTGCGCCGGCTGCCGCTGCCGGTGTGGGCGAAAACGATCTCGGCCACCGGCACCACCAAGGGTGGCCCGGGCTGGGTGAACACGCCGGTCGTCGCCGGCGGCACATCCGTGCGGCCGGGTGATGTGGTCGTCGCCGACGACGACGGCGTCGTGGTCGTTCCTCTCGAATCGGCCGAGCAGGTCCTCGAGCGTGGCCGCGCCAGGGTTTCCCGCGAGGCGGTGCTGCTCGAGGACATCACCGCCGGCCGATGGCCGGGTCTCTCACCCGAGTTACGTGATCAGCTGCGCACACTCGGCGTCCACCGGGTGCCCGGGCCGCAGTAGATCGTTTCTGTTCGTTCGTCCCAACCGAGAGGTTTCCCATGCGTCTGTGTTCCTTCCTGTCCGAAGGACTGCCCCACGTCGGCGTGGTCGGCGCCGATGATTCGGTCATCGACGTGACCAGATTGGCGGAACTGCGCAGCGGCGACCTGCCGCTCACGATGGCCGGCTGGGTCGAACTCGGCGTCGACGGGATCGACATGCTCGGACAGATCTGCGCGCAGGACGGAGCGGACCATGTCGTCGGCAACGTCGGCGAGCTGAGGCTCGTTGCGCCGATGGGTCGGCTTCCCCGAAACGTCATCTGCGTCGGAGTCAACTACCGCGAGCACATCGAGGAGTCGGAGCGTGTTGTCGGCGACATCGACGTGCCCGACGCGCCGGTGTACTTCACCAAGGACGTCCGCAGCATCTGCGGGCCCTTCGACGATGTTCCGTCCGACGACCGGGTCAGCACGCAGCTGGACTGGGAAGTCGAGCTGGCGGTGATCATCGGCCGGGCCGGGCGCAATATCCGATCGGCGGATGCCCTTCGGCACGTCTTCGGGTACGCGGTGTTCAACGACGTCAGCGCCCGAGACGTGCAGCTCTCCCGAAACCAATGGTGGAAGGGCAAGAGCATCGAGGGGTCGTCACCGTTCGGACCGTTCATCGTCACCCGCGACGAGATCCCGGATCCCCAGGACCTCGAGCTGAGGTGCTGGGTGGACGGCGTCGAAAAGCAACGGTCCCGAACCAGCCTGATGATTCACGACGTCGCCACGCTGATTTCGGACCTGAGCCGATCGTTGACACTCGAACCCGGCGACGTCATCAGCACCGGAACCCCGGCCGGGGTCGGGCTGGCCAGGACACCCCAGGAGTGGCTGCGCCCCGGATCCGTTCTCCAGAGCGAGATCACGGGTCTCGGTCGACAGCACAACCGCGTCATCGAACTTGGAGCATGAACACAAATGGCAAATCTTGTAGGCGTTTTCGGGACCTCGCACAGCCCCGCGCTGATCGCACCGGTCTCCGACTGGCCCGCGCTCGAGCCGAACATCGCGCGTCCCTCACTGGATCGTCTCGCGGGCAACGTACGCGACCACTGGGACGAGCACCAGGCGCGCTTCGATAGCGCGATGAAGCAACTGCGGGCCTCGATCCTGGCGGTCGAACCCGATGTGCTGCTGATCGTCGGCAGTGACCAGGGTGAGAACTTCGGTCCGCGCTCCGCCCCGGTGTTCGAGATGTTCCTCGCCGACCACCTCGACGCCAGCGCCGCCAACCGGCGAGACGAGGGACCCGACCAGTTCCGGGTCTCCATGCCGATCGCCCGCGACCTCGGCCTCGGCATCCTGGAGCAACTGTGTTCCGACGGGTTCGATGTTGCACACACGTCGGAGACCTCGAATGAGTATGGAATCGGTCACGCGATCACGTGGCCGATGAGGTTTCTCGATCTCATGGAATCCACGCTTGCACTGCTGCCTGTCGTGACCAATGTGTGGAACCCGCCCAATGTGCCGAGCGTGCACCGATGCGTCGCCTTCGGCCAGGCGCTGCGCGCCGCGATCAACGCCGACCCGTCGCCGGCGCGGGTCGCGGTGCTGGCCTCGGGCGGCCTGAGCCACCTGGTGCTGGACGAGGAATTGGACTCGCGGGTGCTGGCTGCCATGCAATCGAGCGACCTCGAGGCCTGGCGCACGATCGAGGACGACGAACTTCGCCTGGCGCACGAGAAGCACGGCCTGCCGCTGCGCCTCAACGGGACGGCGGAGATCACCGACTGGATCATCGCCGACGCCTGCGCCCAGGCTCCGGCGGAGATCATCGACTACGTACCGGCGTATCGCACCGAATCCGGTTACGGCGTCGGCATGTGCTTCGCCCGATGGGCCCTTCCGGCCTGAACCAATAACCCCTTCAACGTAATTGGAGACTTAATGTATGCCGCACTTCCCGACGAGTACGTCGAGCTAGCGCAGACCGTCCGACGATTCGCGCAGACCGTGGTCGAGCCGCGCGCGATGGAGATCGACCGCCGGAACGAGTACCCGGACGACATCTTCAAGGCCCTGCTCGCGGCGGACCTGCTCGGACTGGCGACGCCGGAAGAATTCGGCGGATCCGGCGCCGGAACCTTGGGGCTGACGATTGCCATCGAGGAGGTCGCGAAATACTCCAACACCGTCGCGCTGATGCTGCTGCTCACCCGACTGCCCGCCCTGCCCATTCTCATCGGCGGGTCCGAGGAGCAGAAGAACACCTATGTTCGCGACATCGCCAGCGGCGCCCGGCGCGCGTCCTTCGGCCTGTCCGAGCCGCAGGCCGGATCGGACCTGAAGGGTATGCGGACCCGCGCGGTCCGAGACGGAACGGACTGGGTGATCACCGGCTCCAAGTGCTGGATGTCCGGACTCGAGCAGGCCGACTTCTACACCGTCTTCGCGCGCACCGGTCAGGACGGCTTCAGCTGCTTCCTCATCGACCGCACCCTCCCCGGCGTGTCGGTGGCCCACGTCGACGACAAGCTGGGCGTGCGGGGGGTGAACACCGGGGAGCTGCGCCTCGACGGCGTCCGGGTGCCCGAATCGGCGCTGGTCGGGAAGCCCGACCAGGCGTTCAAACTGGCGATGCTGTCCCTGAATTCGATGCGGCCGATCGTCGCGGCACGCGGCCTCGGGCTCGCGGAGGGCGCGCTGATGTACGCCGTCGACTACATGCGCACGCGCGAGGCGTTCGGAGCGCCCTTGACCAGCCAGCAGGGACTCGGCTGGATGGTCGCCGAGCACGCCGCCGAGATCGAGGCAGCCCGCCTGCTGACCTACCGCGCGGCCAGCATGGTCGACGAGGGCGCCTTCGACAAGGCCGCGGTTCCCCTGCTGTCGATGGCGAAGCTGGTCGCGACGGAAACCGCAGTCAAAGTCTCCGGTACCGCAGTACAGCTGCTCGGCGCCGCCGGATACATGAAGGACCACCCGGTGGAGATGTACTACCGAGACGCGAAACAGCTGACCATCGTCGAGGGAACCAGCCAGATCCAGAAGAATCTCCTCGCCCAGGCGGTCTTCGACCGAACCCTGTGGTGGGACTAGCCACACCGGACCAGAAGGGAATCACCATGTCATTGAACGGATATCACGGATCGGATGAGGACATCCTCCTCTCGATCGAGGACCGGATCGCCTGGATCACGTTCAACCGGCCGGAGACGTTGAACGCCTTCGGCCCCGCCCAGTTCCACCGTCTCGCCGACCTGCTCGACGGACTCTCGGTCAACCCGGAGGTCGGCGTGGTGGTACTGACCGGCAGCGGCCGCGCCTTCTCGGCCGGCGGGGATGTGCGGGAGTTCACGAAGAAGGGCCTGGTCGACACGGGGGTGTACGCCCTGCGAGCCATGACGTCGATTCGATCCTGCCGCAAGCCCGTCATCGCGATGGTCAACGGGATCGCGGTGGGCGGCGGCAACGAGCTGGTCATCGCCGCCGACCTGGCGATCGCCGCGCGCAGTGCGCGGCTGGGCCAGGCCGGCACGATGATCGGGGCGTGCCCCGTCCTCGGCGGGACGAACGTCCTGCCGCTGCAGATCGGCGAGAAGCGGGCGAAGCAAATCGTCTTCTTCAGCGAGAAGGTGTCGGCCCAGCAGGCGTTCGAGTGGGGCTGGGTCAACGCGGTCGTCGACGACGAGGATCTGGAGAAGACCACCCGCGAGTGGGCCGAGCGGCTGCTCGCGCTGCACCCTCAGGCGCTCCAGATCGCCAAGGCCGGCAGCAACGTCTGGTGGAACTACTCCTACGACACCATGGTCAACGGCCTGGACATGATCGCCATGGGCGTGCCGGCCGAATCGGTCGACGAGGGACGCGATGCGTTCATGGAGAAGCGTCCGGCCGACTACTCGAAGTGGCGCTGACACGTGCGGCGTTCCCTGTCACCGCCTTCGACCTGACCCGCGGAATGGACTTGCCATGACTGTTGACACTTCGCAGTTACCGAGCTCGCCCGGGCTCGGGGCCCGGATAGATCGACTTCCGGTCGCGACGAGAACCCTCAGGAGCATGATGGTCCTCGTCGGGTTCTTCTACCTGTTCGACGCCGTGGACATCGTCGTGTTCGGGAACACGGTCCCGGCGATGCGCGCGCAGTGGGGGCTGAGCGTCAATGAGATCGCGCTGGGGTCGGCGGCGCCGTTTGTCGGGATGTTCCTCGGCGCCCTCGTCGGCGGTCAGCTCGCGGATCGCTTCGGGAGGCGCCGGATCATTCTGGCCTCTACTGTTGTGTACTCGGTCTGTTGTCTGGCGACCGCCTTCGCCCCGAACTACGAGACGGTTGTCGTTCTCCGGGGGCTGACCGGAGTGGGGCTGCAAGCCCTGGTCGGTGCCGTCATGGTCTATGCCAGCGAACTGTTGCCGCCGCGCATTCGGGGTCGCTACCTTGCGATCATCGCGGCAATCGGGGCGGTCGCCGTTCCGATCGCGGCACTGGTCTCGCGGATCGTCGTTCCGCTCGGGGACGACACCTGGCGGTGGATGTATGTGTTCGGGTCGCTCGGGATCCTGGGCGTCGTGTCGGGGTATCGCCGCCTGCTCGAGTCGCCGCGCTGGCAGGTTGCCCGCGGCCGCCCCGATCTGGCTGAGGTCCTGGTAAAGAGGCTGGAAGCGGAGGCCGAGGCGGCGACCGGGGCGCCCCTTCCGCCGCCTRGTCCGGAGCCCGTGATCCGCACCGGATCGATCCGCGACCTGTTCGCCAGGCGCTACGTCAAGCGCACGGTGGTGGCCTTAACGGCGATGGCGTGCTTCGTCCTCATCGCCTACGGCTGGTCGCCGTGGTTGCCCTCGCTGCTGACCGCGCGGGGATACACCCAGGCGGAGGCGCTCACCTTCGTCACCATCCTGGGCATCGCATCGGTGGCAGGCGCGATGACCTCCTCGCTGCTCATCGACAGGTGGGACCGGAAGAACTATGTGTTCGCGCTGACGGTTGCCCTGGCGGTGCTGCTGTTCGCTCTCGCCGCCACCGGAAGTCGACCGGTCATGCTGGTGGTGGGGTTCGCGATTTCGATGCTGATCCATGCGCTGCTGACCGCGGTGTACACCTACGCCCCCGAAGTCTTTCCCACCCACCTTCGCGGGATCGGCAACGGAGTCGTCAACGGCATCGGTCGCATCGCGGGTATCGGGGGTCCGTTCATCGTGGCTGCCGTATACGGCGCCTTCGACTTCGGTGCGGTGTTCGTCTACCTCGCGGTCGTCGGCGTGGTCCTCGGGCTCGGGCTGATGCTGTTCGGTGAACGGACCACCAACCGGTCCCTCGAGGACATCGCCGCCGACGCCGGCGAGACCGAACTCACCCGCTGACGAGAGGAGTGTGCGGTGCGCCGGATCCTCACGATGGCGGTGACCCGAACCGAGCGAATCGGCCCACACATGGTCCGGGTGTTCGCGGGAGGAGCCGGGTTCGACGACTTCACCCCGAACGGAGCCACCGACGCCTACGTCAAACTGGTCTTCCTCAAACCCGGTGTCGGATATCCGGATACGGTCGATCTCGACGCCATTCGGGCCTGCTGTGCGCCCGAGGATCACCCGGCCTTGCGGACGTACACGATCCGGTCGGTGGACGATGAGAGGCGGGAGGTCGCGATCGACTTCGTCGTTCATGGTGCGGAGGGCGTCGCCGGACCATGGGCGGACACCGTCGCCGCCGGGGAGGCCCTGCGATTCATCGGTCCCGGCGGCGGATACTCGCCGAATCCCGGCGCGGACTGGCACCTGCTCGTCGGCGACGAGTCCGCCCTACCGGCGATCGCCGCCGCCGTCGAGGCGCTCCCCGACGACGCGACCGCGCAGGTGTTCGTCGAGGTCGCGGGCCCGCGGGACGAGGTGGACTTCGATACCTCGGCCCGCGTGGACGTGCACTGGGTCCACCGGGGGACCCCGCCCGATCGTGCCCCCGAGCACCTGGTGGGCGACCGCGCGCCGCTGATCGCCGCCGTCCGCGGCGCGCGGTGGCTGCCGGGGCAGGTCCAGGCCTTCGTGCACGGCGAGGCCAAAACCGTAAAAGGGAACCTGCGGCCGTATCTGCGCAGCGAGCGCGCCGTCGACCCGAGGTGGCTCTCCATCTCGGGTCGACGAGAGGTGAGCCGGGCCTGCCGGGCGGGGTGGCYACAACAAGGAGATGACATGACATCACATGCCGAACACAGGCCTCCGACAACGGTGCTGAACAGGATCTCGACGCTCCTCGACGCCTTCGACGGCCGCGGTCAGCTCACGGTGAACGAGGTCGCCGAGTACACCGGATTCCCGCGCTCGTCAGCACATCGGATGCTGGTCAGCCTGGTCAAGCTGCGGTGGGTGCGTCGCGTCGGGCACAGATACGAGCTCGGCATGCGCCTGGTCGAGCTGGGTTCGCTCGCCGTGCACCAGGCCGTCCTGCACCGCGTCGCCGTACCGAGCCTGCACGAACTGCACCGGCTGACAGGACATGTCGTACACCTCGGCGTGCTCGACGGGCCGGACATTGTGTGCCTGGAGAAGATCGGGGGGCGCCCGGCCGCCGCGATACCGACCCGCGTCGGCGGGCGGTTGCCCGCGCACTGCACGGCACTCGGAAAGGCACTCCTGAGCAGCGCGCACCCGTCCGATCTGGACCGTGTCGGCGGTCCGCTGCTGACGCGCAGTACCGAGAACTCGATCCCCTCACGCGGGCGACTGCACCGAGAGATCGCCGAGATCCGAAGGTGCGGAGTCGCGTACGACCGCCAGGAGCTGGTCATCGGGTACGGCTGCGTCGCCGCACCCATCCGGGTTCCCGGGGCGGGCGCCTCCGCGATCTCGGTCTGCGGGCCCATCTCCCAGATCTTCGCCGACCCCAGGCTCGCCGACCATGTGCGGGTCACCGCGCTCGCCATCGCGCGCGCACTCACGGACGCGAGCCGCCGCCACTCGGCCTGACCGCGCCGCTACGGCGGGCGCGCGGCGCCGAGTGCGTCCGCCAGGAACGTACTCGGGATCGGCGGCCACTCCGGACGCCATCGACCGCCGTCCAGCTCCGTACATAGTGTAGTACGGTCGCTTATCCTCTCGTGGTACGGGGCCGCCGAGTCCGGCATTCGGCGGGCGCCACCGAAGTCGAACCGGCAGATCGCGGCGAACGTGGCGATGCCAGCCGCTCCGGCCACGGTCCACGGGCGCAGATCCTCGGTCGCGAGAGGCATTCGGAGACCAGTTCGTCCACACCGTCGATCCGGTCGGCCGCGATCCTCACGGCAGCTTGGAGGACATCGGCCTCGATCCTGAGCTCGGCGATCGCGGCGTCGGTGAGTGAACTCCAGTCGAGCAGCGAGTATGCGAGACCGAGGACCGCCTGGGCGGATGTGGCGCGCGACGCCGTCCGGATAAGTGGCTGATCAGCTCCGCGGGGTCCTCGCATCCGCGCAGCGACAGGCACGCCAGGTGCAGCGCCAGGCACGTCAGGTGCACGGGTGGGCTGCCTGGCATCGGTAGACGATGCCGAAGTGGCCCCGGCCGATTCGTCTCGGCACCCTCGAACCCGGCGGCGACCAAACTTCGCCGCGCAGAGCGGCGTCCGAGCATGGTGTGTCGCAATCGGATTGGATTCGATCATCGACAGCTCTCAATCGCACACATTGTGACCAAAGTCGTCAAAATGGCCCGAAAGGGGTGTCCCGGGACCGCCGGCGCCAGGTGAGCCGAGCGCCGGTCGCCCGGTTTGTCGCCGGGCGTGCGAGTGATGTGGCAACCCGTCGTCGGGCCCTCACCCGCAGCGTGATGACGCGTCCAGCTCGGTGAGATTCTCCGAAATCAGTCATTGACCTTCCGATCGGAAGGCTTTAATGTCTATGTATCGCCCGATGTGGCGCACGACACAATCACCGGCTTCTGGCCGACCATCCCAATTCTGGGGGAGCAGTGGACATCAGCAACAACAACTACGACAACCGTTACGTCGCCACTCTTGATGATCCTGAGGAGATTCACCGCGACATGCGGGCCAAGTGTCCCGTCCAGCACAGCGAGAACTACGGCGGATTCTGGGCGCTGACCCGCTATCAGGAGGTCGAGGCAGCAACGCGGGACACGCCCCGGTTCTCATCCCTCCCCACCATCACATTGCCATCGGTCGGTGCTCCGCGACCGTTCATCCCCATGGAGTCCGACCCGCCGGAGCACTCGAAGTACCGGTCGCTCCTCAATGTCGTGTTCAGCGCGCGCAGGATCGCCGAGCTCGAGGGTGAGATCCGTAAGCACGCCGTGGAACTGATCGAACGGTTCGTCACCGCCGGCGAGGCAGATCTGGCGCGGGACCTGGCCTTCCCGCTGACGTCGCGGGTGATCACCTGGCTCCTCGGGATTCCCGACGAGGACGTATCCCGATTCAGCGCTTGGTCGTTGGGATTGGTCTCGGTCGCAACGCCGGAGGAAGGGATGGCGTTGCAGATGGAGATCCGCGACTACTACGTTCGGCTGATTGCGGACCGCCGGGAGAACCCGACCAAAGACCTTGCCAGCCACCTGCTCGCGTCGACCATCGACGACCGTCCGGTCACCGAGGAGGAGGCGCTCGACATCTACCTGTCCCTGACCGGGGCGGGCGGCGAGACAACCGCCGCTGCGGCAAACCACATCTTCACCCTGATCGACCGTCACCCCGATCTGCGGTCGCAGCTGCAGGCACGGCCCGAGTTGCTGAACTCCGCGATCGAAGAGTTCCTGCGCTACGTCACACCGGTCCCGGGCTTCGCCCGCACGACCACCTGTGAGGTCGACGTAGCTGGGACCGTGATCCCGGAGGGCGAGCGGGTGTGGATGTCCTGGCTGTCGGCAAACCACGACGAGGCCGCATTCGACGAACCGGCCACGATCGTCCTGGACCGAAAGCCGAACCGGCACCTCGCGTTCGGCGCGGGTGTGCACCGCTGCCCGGGAGCCCCGCTGGCCCGGCTCGAGCTCGGCATCATGGTCGACGAGGTCCTCCGCAGGATCCCGGACTACCGATTGGCCGACCCGGCCGCGGTGCGGATATCGGAGGGGCAGACCCGGGTCATCCGCTCACTGCCGATCGTCTTCACGCCCCAGCAATAAACGGCCACAGCGCGATTCGCGCGCTTCTCACACATCACACCACGTGCAGGAGATACACATGAGAGCTGCAGTCAGCCGCGGAGTCGGCCAGATCGAGATCGAGGAGCTGCCGGACCCCAGCCCACAGGCGGGCGAGGTGCGGGTCCGCCTGGTGAGTTCCGGGATCTGCCACACCGATGTCTCGGTGTTGGCGGGACACCTGCCCTCGCCGCGACCGATCGTCCTCGGGCATGAGGGTGCCGGGATCGTGGATCAGGTCGGCCCCGGCGTCGACCACCTCGCGGTCGGTGATCACGTGATCTGCTCGATCGTCACCTCGTGTCACTCGTGCTTCCAGTGCCAGCGCGGCGAGTACGTGCTGTGCGAGGGCGCGGTGGGCTTTTCGGGCACGATGCTCGATGGCACCACCAGACTCCGGTCCGGCGATGACGACGTGCACACCCTCTTCTGCCAGGGATCCTTCGCGGAGTACGCCGTCGTGCCCGCCACCGCGGCGGTAAAGATTCGTCAGGACGCGCCACTCGACAAGCTCGCCGGCCTGGGCTGCGCATGGTCCACCGGTCTGGGGGCCGCGATCGTCCGGGCGGAGGTGCGACCCGGCAGCAGTGTCGTCGTGATCGGCGCGGGCGGTGTCGGACTCGCGACGATGATGGGTGCCCGCGCGATGGGGGCCACCTCCGTCATCGCGGTCGACATCGCCGAGCACAAGCTCGCGCGGGCCCGCGAACTGGGCCTGGCAACGCACACGCTCACCCTGTCCGGGGCGGACGCGGTGGACGCGATCCGCGACCTCACCGACGGCAGGGGCGCCGACTACGGCTTCGACGCGGTGGGGGCACAGGGCACCCTGGAGACCGCGCTGCAGTCCGTCCGCCCCGGCGGACTGGCTGTCGCCATCGGCGTGATGGACGCCTCGGTGACCGCCACCTTCGACCTGTTCGGGTTCCTGATGCACAAGCGGCTGACCGGTACCTACGCCGGATCGATTCTCCCGCAAAGAGACATACCCGCGTTCGTCGATCTCTACATGGACGGCCGGCTGCCGCTGGATTCGGTCATCGACGCCACCTTCGCACTGGACGAGGTCCCCAAGGCCCTCGACCGGCTGGCCGCGAACGAAATCACCAAGGGAGTGGTGCTGCTGTGAGCGCACTGGAGATGCAAATGTATGTCGACGGCCGGTGGCACGCGGGAAGTGACGGCGGGCGGATCTCGGTCATCAATCCGGCACGGACGAGTGAGATCGTCGGGTCGATACCCGACGGAACCGCAATCGACGTCGATGTCGCGGTATCCGCCGCGAAGCGGGCCCAGCTCGAGTGGGCGCGCCTTCCCCTCGCCGAGCGGGCGGCGATGGTAGCCGAGGCCGGCGCACGGCTGGCGGCGATCGACCCCTCGGCTCCGGAGGCGCTGACCCGGGAGATGGGCAAGATCCTCGCGGAGTCGGTGATGGACTTTCAGTCCCCACCGTGGGCGTGGTCGCACTACCTCAACGATCTCGACGCGCTGGACAAGGTCCTCACCGACCGCCGGTTCGACGACACCGGCCGACTCGAGGTCCGCCGCCGTCCGGTCGGCGTCGTCGGTGCGATCGTTCCCTGGAACTGGCCGATCGCACTGCTGGGCGTCAAGCTCGGCCCGGCATTGCTCGCGGGCAACACGATCGTCGCCGTACCCTCCCCGTTCGCGTCACTGGGTGTGCTCAAGGCCATCGAGGCAATCGGCGCAGCGCTGCCCGCCGGCGTCGTCAACGTCGTGACCGGCACCGGCGAGCGGGTCGGTGCCGCGCTGAGCGCCCATCCCGACGTCGCAATGATCGCCTTCACCGGCGGACTCGAGGCGGGCCGGGCGGTCGCCCAGGCGCTCGGATCACGTTTGCGCAGAGGCGTGTTCGAGCTGGGCGGCAACGATCCCGCGGTCCTGCTCGACGATGTCACCGTCGACGACGACCTCATCCGCAAGCTGGTGGCCGCGTTCACCGTGACCTCCGGTCAGGTCTGCTTCGCGGTGAAGCGGCTGTATGTACACGACAGCCTGCTCGAGGAGGTCACCGCCAAGCTCGGTGATGCCCTCCAGGACGTGGTCGTCGGCGACGGCCTCGATCCCGAGGTCACGATGGGTCCCTTGGCCAACGAGCGACAGTTCAAGCGGTTCACCGCGATGCTCGCGGACGCCGAAGCCTCCGGTGCGAAGGTGCAGTCGTTCGGCCGCGCGAGGGACCAGGGGTCGTGGAGCGGCGGGTACTTCCACCTGCCCTCGTTGGTCACGCAGGTGCGCGGGGAGGAGCGAATCGTCGCCGACGAGCAGTTCGGACCCGCCCTGCCGATCATCGGTTTCGGCTCGGACGCCGAGGCCATCTCGCTGGTGAACGCGACGCCGTACGGGTTGACCTCCAGCATCTGGACCACCGACCCGAGTCGCGCCTGGGAGATGGCCGGACATATCGACGCGGGCGTCACGTTCATCAACAAGCACGGCATGGCCGCATTCGATCCCGGTGCCCCCTTCGGCGGGGTGAAGGACAGCGGCTACGGCCGTGAGATGGGGACCGACGGTCTGCTCGAGTACACCTGGACGCACCAGATCAACGATCGCCAGATCCTGGGGTAGTCACGCCAGACCGGTCCGACCGCGCCGCGCGCCACGGCGGCCCGCGCCAGACCACGACGCCATGTCAAGAAATGCAACGACGAACAATTGTGAACGGATGAATTCGCATGACAAACGCTGGCCTCGACGCTGATCTGCAGCGCGTGTATGAGCTGCTTGTGCAACAGGTGACGTGGGAGGCGGAGGGTGTCGTCTCGATCCGGCTGGTCGATCCGAGCGGCGCGGAGCTGCCGGCCTGGACCCCGGGGGCGCATCTGGACCTGGTCCTCCCCTCGGGGAAGGTGCGCCAGTATTCGCTGTGCGGGGACCCCGGTGACCGCGCCGCGTACACCGTCGCGGTGCTGCGGGATCAGCACGGCCGCGGCGGTTCGCGCGAGATCCACGACACCGCATTGGTGGGGCGGTCGCTGTCGGTGCGGGGACCGCGCAACCACTTCGGGCTCGTCGACGCCCCCTCCTACCTGTTCCTGGCCGGGGGAATCGGCATCACTCCGATCCTCGCCATGGCGCGCGAGGTCAGTCGCCGCGGCGTGCCGTGGACCCTGATCTACGGCGGCCGCAGTGAGACGTCGATGGCCTTTCTCGACGACCTGGACAAACTCGGCATGGGGAACATCGAGGTCGTACCGCAGGACGTGCACGGGATGCTCGACCTCGATACCGTGCTCGGCCGTGCGCCAATCGATTCCGCGATCTACTGCTGTGGGCCCGAGGGTCTGATTCGGGCGGCAGAGGAGCATGCAGCCACGCGGTTCGCGCCGGATGCTCTGCACGTGGAGCGTTTCGGTGCGTCATCGAGCGTCCCGCGCGGCGGCATCGCAATCCAGACGGAATCGGGCGGCAACAGCTTCGAGGTCGAGTTGCGCCGCACCGGTGCAGTGCTAACCGTGCCGGCTGACGGCACCCTGATCGATGTTGTGCGCGAAGCGATCCCGGACTTCCTCTCGGACTGCGAAGAGGGCTACTGCGGGGCCTGTGAAGTGCGCGTCCTCGAAGGCGAGCCGGAGCATCACGATCAGCTGCTCACCGACCAGGAGCGCGCGTGCGGTGACCGGATGATGGTCTGCGTGGGGCGTTCGAGGTCTGCGCGACTGGTTCTCGACCTCTAGTGCGCCGTGCGGAAATTACAGTAACTTGACAGTCACCCCTGAACTGATGTCACTCCGCTTTACGCCTTGCCGCTGCGAGGACGACCAAATCCCGAAGGCCACCACAGGCCCTGAGTAGATCGTTCAATCCGATGAATTCTCGCGAGTATCGCAGATGGTCCCAGCGGCGACGCGCCGCATGGGCCGAGGTCAACCGCACGCGCAAGCATCGCGACACCGAGGCGGAGCGCCTCATCGAGTTCGCCAGTATGTGGACACCATACGGCGGTCCGGACGAGGAAGAGATCCTCGTTCACTTCGGAATGTCGCGGCTCCGGTTCATCGAACGTTTGTGGCAGGTCATACCTGATTCCAACTGCGCTCAACGGGAAATGCGCAGTTTGGCGAGCACATACCCCGCACCCCCTGCGAACGGACGATCCTCATCCCGTTCCGTGAGTCGCTCGGCGGCTCACGTCGACGGAGCGGGCGGCCGGCGATCCGACAGATCCCAGGCAGTTACGCAAACTTGAGCACGCGCCTCATATAGGAACGAAATGTGGAACCACCTTAGTGACAACGACATTCTCGACTTTGCGCTTCTTTGGAAACCGCTCGGTGGGCCTGCTCCGAGGGATATCACCGCCGCATTCGCAATCGACATCACCGAGTACAAACGCCGACTAACAGCAGCTGTCGGGTTCCAGGTGTCCCAACTTCGGAAAGGCGTCACCTCCAGTGAGTTCGTCTACGGTCTGTCTGCGATATCGGCGCTTGATCGAAATCCACTGCGAGTGGGTGACATATGAGCAACAACATCGTCTAATGGCTCGTACCCGAAGCCTCGACCGTCAAGTTACTTATCCCACGACGCACTAGTGCCCGCGCCCGAAGTCTTCTCGCGATCAACGGACTTCGAGGACGAGGCACCAGCCGGCATCACCAAACAGATTGGACTCTCAGGGTGGAACCCATCACCTTCCCCGACGTCGCCGTCCCCCTGCGAGCGGCCGAGGCCTTCCGCTACGACGCGGTCGCCACCGCGCCCGCCCGCTCACGAGTGCAGCCGCTCGAGCAGCTCGTCGAGCAGGAGGTCCGGCCCGGCGACGCGATCCACTTTCCTTGGCTCTCCACGCGGGCGTATGCCGCGCTGTTCGAGGTGATCCGGCAGGCGCGGTCCGGTCGACTGCGCGGCCTGACCGTCATCTCCGCGTCCCTGCGCGCGGAGCTCGGCCTCCTCGTCGCCTCGGGCGGGGTGGACAAGCTCATCACCTCGTTCGCGGCGACCACCTATCCGGCGGTGCGACCGAACTCGATCCTCGCACAGGCGGTCAAGGACGGCTCGCTGGTCGTCGAGGAATGGTCCATCCTGGCCCTGATCCAGAGGGTACTCGCCGGGGCGCTCGGGTGGCCCTTCGTGCCGGCCGGAACGATGGACGGCACGGACCTGCCCGCAGGATTCGGGCCAGGCACCAGGATCGTGGTGGATCCGTTCGATGGCTCGGAGCGCTCGGTGATGCCCGCGCTGCGCCCGGATGTGTCGCTCATCCATTGCCCGGTCGCGGACTGGGACGGCAATGGGGTGATATTCCCGCCCTTCGCCGAGGACCTCCACACCGTCTACGCCGCCCGGAAGGGCGTCATCCTCACGGCCGATCACATCGTGTCCCCGGCGGAGCTGCGTCGGTGGGCGGGCCACGTGCGGGTGCCCGCGGCCCGGGTTCTCGGTGTCGCGCAGGTGCCCTTCGGTGCACACCCGGCCGCCTCGCCGGTCCCGGTGCGGGTGGAGGGAGCGTCCGGCTACGGCGAGGACTACGCCTTCCTCGCCGAACTGGGGCGTCTGCGAACCGTCGAGGACGCGGAGTCCTTCAGCGAGCGGTGGATCGACCTACCGGGCCGCGGGCAATACCTCAGCCAGCTCGGCCGAGAGCGAATCGAACATCTGGTTGCCATGGATCTCGACGAGTCCTGGCGCATCGACGCACTCGATGACGAACCGAAGTCTGTCGAGGTCAGTGAGATGACCGTGAGCGAGCGTCTCGCCGTATCCGGTGCCCGCGCGATGGAGGCGGTGGCGCGGGCGTCGGGGACTCGCACCGTTGTGGCCGGTGCCGGGCTGTCGCACCTCGCGGCCGCATTGGGACGGGCCACGCTCCTCGCGACCGCGCACGTCGTCGATTTGGTCTTCGAGAGCGGTGTCCTCGGCTACGTCCCCCGGCCCCATGACGCCACCCTCTCCAATACCCGTAATCTGCCGACCGCGCGGCACCTCAGCAGCACCCTCGAGGTGCTCGGAATGTTGCTTCCCTCGACAGCGGAGACGACGATCGCGGTACTGTCGGCCGGGGTCATCGACAGCCACGGCAATGCCAACAGCAATCGCTCGCCCTCGGGCAACTTCCTGGTCGGCGGCGGAGGGAGCACCGACATCGCGGCGCAGGTGACCACGATCGCCGTGGTGGCGGCCGACCCGCGCAAGTTTGTCGAGACGGCACGGTTCATCAGCTACCGGGGCACCCACCTCGACGTCATCGCCACGGACATCGGCCACCTCCGGAAAAGGGATGGGGTGTACGTACTGTCCGCGTGGTTCTCCGATCTGGCCGACAACGCGGACGCGGCCCTGGCCCTCATCCGTACCGCAACCGGCTGGGACGTACAGCTCGCACCCGATGCCCATCCGATGGAAGCGCCGAGCGCGACGGAGTTGGAATACCTCCGGACGGTGGACCCGGACGGCAACCTCCTCGGCCGATCGACGAGGATGTCGCCCGCCGATACTCCACGGGATCCCCACGGCCATCTGGGTCGGCGCCTCGGCGGCCGAGGCGATCGTGCGGGCACAGCGAGGGTGTAGGAGAACTCGGGAATGAACCGCGAGGACAACGAACTCCTCGAATTCGCCGCCCAGTGGGCGCCCTTCGGTGGGGCATCCGCCGGCGATGTCTTCGAGACCTTCGGCATGACTCTCGACAGGTATCACCGTCGGCTGCGGCAGATCCTTCGGGCGAGAGGGATCCACCCGCCGATCGACGGGTGCTCACCGACCTCGGGCACCCCGGCTGGCACCGTTTTCACCGTTGCGCGTGAGATCGTGGGCCGGTCCCTCGGCGAACGCTTCCGGATCGAGGCGGCCGCGCTGAGCGTTGCGGTTCACAACGGTATCGAGTACGGCTTGATGCAGGCGTACGCCGAAGGTTATGAACTTTCTGGCCGCGAACCCCGCATCACCGCGGTTGACAGCGTGATGAGAGCGTGACAGAAGGGCACCGTGGTGCGACCCTGGCTGCTCGAACTTCTGGTGGCTGCACTCCGGGAGGACCCAGGTTTGAGCTCGATATCCGGGTTCCCCGAGGACTCGGAGAGGGCCGCTGGACCATCGGAGAGGCCATCGCTCCCGCGGTGCCGGTTCCGTTTCTCGGCCGTCCTGTTCGCGCGATTCTCTCCCGACAGCTGGATTCGCCGGCAATGAAGGCGGTTTCGGCTCTACGGCAGCAGTTCGGCGGACATCAGGTCCGGAAAATGGAGGCGGTGCAGTCATGATCAAGCTGGGTTACAAGGCGTCTGCGGAGCAGTTCGGTCCGCGGGAGTTGGTGGAGCTGGGTGTGCTGGCGGAGCGGCACGGGATGGATTCGGCGACGGTGTCGGATCATTTCCAGC
>NZ_JBFUHV010000144.1:0-23108 GCF_056402215.1 Rhodococcus sp. P4_B6
CGGTCGGGCTCGGCGTTGATGGCATCGATCACGCGAGTGACGATCCGTGGTCGGACAGCGTGGCGATCGTCGGTCTCGTCCGGGACGGCAGCGAGCAGGAATCCATCGGTGAGCGATGCCGCCAGTCCTTGTGCCACATGCGGATTGGCCAGCAGCGCGTCATCGACGGGCTGATCGACAATGCTGGTCAGCAGTCGAAACCAGCTTGCAGCAGCGGGCCTGCTCAAATCGATCTGATCGGGGATCACGGCGTCGGCTCGGCCTGTCACGCGCCACAACTCGCGTTGGACGAAGTCCCGATCGATCTTGACGCCGAGAATCGTGCAGGCACCGGGCCACCGCGTGATATCGGCCGGCGTGTCAGCGGGGTTGACGGTGGCGAAGCCCGGGGCGGACACGACGAGCCGCCCCCTGATCCGGGTCTCGAGTTCGCCATGAAGCGGGATGTTGATGCCGACGGCGCCGGGATGCTCACTGTGAACGGCAACATCAGCGCCCCAATTGATTCGGACAATGTGCAGCGGGCCGAGATGCAGGGCCGACACCCCGGGCGACGCGGCAGGGCCGGAAGCGACCAGGGGCATGAGCTCATGCGGAAAATAGGCGTCGGATACGGCATGGGACGCCGCATCCCAATCGGGGTGCCGTATGCCACCCCCGGGGTGCTCGCCGCCTGACTGGGTGCCGGAAAAGCTCTCGCGCAATGTAATCGACCTCGGGTTAACGGATCGCCACGCGACGTGTCCGTGCCTATCTTCTATCACACTCGGTGCAGAACCAGAAGGGAACGCGGACAGGACAGTGCGACGCGAACCCCGGCTCGGCGGGGTACGGGCGACGCCGTCTTCGAACAAAGTTTCGGCATTCCGACGTCGCTCCGCCCGGGGTTGCGATAGTCTGACTGCGTCTGTCGCAATGTGGAGGTGTCGTGTCGAAGGCGAGAACTCGCAGCGGCAACGTTCCGTCTACCGCGACCAGCTTCGTCGGTCGGCGTCAGCAGCGCAAGGAGATCCGCGACCGCCTGGCGAGCGGACGGCTGGTGAGCTTGATCGGGCCGGGCGGAGTCGGCAAGACCCGATTGGCGTTGCAAGTCGCCGACGAGATGAACCACCTTGTCGAAGACGGTGTGTATTTCGTCGAATTGGCGTCCGTCTCGGACGGAGGCGACGTTCCGGCTGCAGTCATTCACACACTGGGAATTGTCGATCAGTCGAATCGTGACGCCACAGCGAAGCTGATCGAATATCTTCGCGATCGCGAGATACTGCTCATCCTCGACAATTGCGAACACGTACTCCCCGGGTCCGTCGCATTGGTCAGCGAAATTCTGCGATATGCGCCGTCGACGCGAATTCTTGTCACTACCCGCACGTCGCTGATGGTGACCGAAGAATTCCTTTATCCAGTGCCTCCACTCACCATTCCCGATGACGCGGCGCCGGTCAGCGTTGAATCCTTGCCGCAATTCGAGTCGATCCGACTACTCCAAGAACGTGCAGAGGCCGCCTCCCCCGGCTTCGTCCTCGACGAGCACAATGCTGCCGCAGCGGCGCGTTTGTGTATTCAGCTGGAGGGAATTCCGCTCGCAATCGAGCTCGCGGTCGCCCGAATGCGCATTCTTTCGCTCGACCAGATCCTGGAACGACTGCCGGACCGATTCGGATTGCTCACAATGGGAAGTCGATCGGCCGCACCGCGCCAACAGACCCTCCGATCGCTCGTCGATTGGAGTTTTGCACTCTGCACGGAACCGGAACGTCATCTGTGGGCACGCCTCTCCGTTTTCGCAGGCAGTTTCGACCTGACGTCGGCCGAAGGCGTGTGCGGCGACGGAAACGCCGAGGGCGGCCACCCGAAGACAACCACGCTCGATCTTCTGAGTTCCCTGGTGAATCAGTCCGTCCTCGGCGTCGAGGACCAAGAATCGACGATGCGCTTCCGGATGCTGGAAACCATCCGGGCGTACGGCGCAGAGATACTCGCGCTGACGGGAGACTCCGAGAGATTCCGCAGCCGCCACCGTCAGTACTTTCTCGACGTGGTCACAGACCTGGAACGTTCCTGGTGCGGGCCCGGCCAAGCCGCCTCGGCCAAGTGGATGCGCGTCGAGCGGGAAAATCTCCGAGCCGCGCTGGACACCGCCGCCCCGGGCGACAACTATCAACTCGAGTTGATCGCCGGACTGCGATACCGCTGGTACGCCGATGGATACATTGCCGAGGGTCGCAGGTGGGCGGATGAAGCGCTCGACGCACCCGACGGTGACCGGGCGCCCACGCCGGCCCGGGCAAAAGCGCTCTGGGTCGCTGCCAGGGTGTGCCTTCTCCAAGGCGACCACGAGGCGGCCGCACTGCGCCTCGACGAATGCGAAGCAGCGGCGACTCAGCTTCACCTTGCTGATGCGGCTGCCCACTGCCTCGGGCTGCGGGGACTCGCCGCACAGCTTCGCGGCGACCTTGCCGAGGCCGAGAGCTATCTCGAGCTCGCGCTGCGAGAGTTGGCCGACGTCGGCGAGACCGCCGAATGGCTGATGGCGTCGTTCGAGTACGCCGTCGCACTTTCCCTCGACGGTCGCAGCGCGGAGGCATCGGCCGTCAGCACGTCGGCGCTGGCCGTATGCCGGCAGCGCGGTGAACGATGGGCGCGCTCGTACCTGAAGTGGAGCCAAGGCCTCGACCACTGGCTGCAAGGCGACTTCACGGCGGCACATGCGACCGCGCTCGACGCGCTTCGTGATCACCGCGTCTTCGATCCGTCCCTGGGCACCGCCCTGATGACCGAGCTTCTGGCCTGGATAGCGGGATCAACCGGTCAGTTCGAGCACGCGGCACAACTGATCGGGGCCTCTCGAAGCCTGTGGCGACGCACCGGTACGGAATTGGTGGCATTCGGGCCGAAACTCACGGGCTATCACTCCGCCTGCCGCGGTCTGCTCGAGCAGGCCATGGCACCCCGGGCGCTGTCGACAGCTCTACAGGCCGGCTCAAAGCGGTCCCCGACGGGAATCATCGCCTATGCATTGGCGGAACAGGTCGTCGATTCGATTCCCGAGGATGAACCACCCGCGCTCACCAGTCGGCAGCAAGAGATCGCAGCCTTGATAGCGAAAGGGCTGACCAGCCCACAGATCGCGGCGGCTCTGGTGATCTCCGTGCGCACCGTGGAGAGCCACATCGAGAACATCATGACGCGCCTCGGGTTCGTCTCACGCAGCCAGATCGCCTCGTGGTACATCGGACAGTCCCGCTGACCGGACCACGAACTCGCAGGTCAGAACCGCTTCGCCGCGTTTGCTACTGAACGCACCCGGTACGCACATCCGCAACTTCCGTACCCCCTACCGTGATCTGCCCCATGTGCGTGATCGCACGGTGCGGCAGATTACGACGGGCCACACGTTGTGACCTATCCCATGCGAATAGCCCGACAGTGCGGCCGATCACAACGGGTCAATCGACCACGCGCGAGTCCAACGCGTCGCCGACGTGGCTCGGTGCAACACAGTCCACGCCGGGGCATCCGGCCGAAATTCGAAGGAGTCCCCATGGCATCGCAGTTCGAGGCCCGACACTCCGGCCAGCAGCCTCGGCGAGCGGACACCGAGAATCAGGCACGCGAGGACCTCGCGATGGAAATCAAGGCCAAGACGCCGATCACCGACACCGTCACGCAACTGACCCTCGTCCGCGCCGACGGTCGAGACCTCCCCGACTGGACGCCGGGTTCACACATCGACGTCGTACTCGGACCGGACATGGTCCGGCAGTACTCCCTGTGCGGGGAACCCAGCGACCGTCGTTCGTGGCAGGTGAGCGTCCTGTACCAACCCGACGGCCGAGGCGGCTCCACACGCCTCCATCACGAGTTGCGCGAAGGCGAAAGCATCACCGTCCGTGGGCCACGCAACAACTTTCGCCTCGTCGAYGCACCCCGGTATCTGTTCATTGCCGGAGGAATCGGAATCACCCCGTTCCTCCCCATGATCACGTCGGTCGATCGAGCAGGAGCCGAATGGTCCTTGATCTATGGAGGCCGCAGTCGACGCAACATGGCGTTCGCAGACGACCTGACACAGGCTCACCACGACCGCGTGACCTTGGTTCCGGCAGACATCCACGGGCGCATCGATCTCGCTCRCATCCTCGCCGGTGTCACTCCCGATACCGCGGTATACGTGTGCGGACCGGAGAGTCTGCTGTGTGCTGTGGAGGCGATGGGCGCCGAGCTCGACAATATCGGCGACATTCACCTGGAGCGGTTCACTCCGAAGACTCCAACGGACGCGCCCGTCCTCGATGAATTCGAAGTCGAATTCGTGCGGAGCGGTATCACCGTCTCGGTCGGATCGGATCAATCAATTCTCGACGTCGCACGGTCCGCCGGGATACCCGCACCATTCTCCTGCTCCGAGGGAACGTGCGGGACCTGCGAAACAAATATCGTGTCGGGCCTGGCCGACCATCGTGATTCAGTTCTCAGCCCTGCAGAGCAGGAAGAAAACAGCACCTTGATGATCTGCATCAGTAGGGCCGCGTGTCCAAAGATAAAACTCGACCTCTGACAGCCCACCGAAGAGAGGAAAACAATGACTGGATGCCCGGTCGCTCATACCGCCGCTGGATTCTCGTTCTTCGACCGCGAATATCAGGAGAATCCGGGAGCCTCGCTGGCGTGGGCTCGCGAGAGCCAACCGGTGTTCTACAACGACGACTCGGACTACTGGGTCGTCACGCGGCACGAAGACGTGAAATCGGTCTTCAGCCAATTCAATCAGTTCTCTGCGGCCATCACCCTGACGCCGGTCACCCCTCCCTCCGAGGAGGCGGGCGCGCAGCTCGGCAAGTACAACTTCGCGCCCTGCCCCGTCCTCGCGGATTCCGACCCGCCCATGCATCGGCAGTACCGCCGGCTGAACGCTCCGGCATTCATGCCCGACCGGATCGACCCTCTTACTCCCTACATTCGGGACACGACGAACGCCTACATCGATCAATTCGTCGATCGGGGTCATGCCGATCTTGTCGCCGATATGCTCTGGGACATACCCTGTTTGGTCGCTCTGCAGTTCTTGGGGATTCCCGAGGAGGACGTCGACACCGTACGCAAGCTGGCCACGTCCATGACCGAATTCGTGTGGGGACGGCCTACTCCCGAGGAGCAGATCCGTGCCGCCGACGGATTGGGCCAGTTCTGGGAGATGGGTGAGCGCGTCATCGGGAAGCTCAAGGAACTCGACGATCCACCGGGGTGGTTGGGCCACGCGATCACGATGCAGCGCGAGCACCCGGACGTCATCTCCGATACGTGGCTGCAGACGAACGTCATGGGCGGCGCGATGGCGGCCCACGAGACCACGACCAATGCCACCGCGAACGCGGTCGTCACTCTGTTGAGGAACCGCGACCAGTGGGATCGCCTGTGTGCGGACCCATCTCTGATCCCCGCGGCGGTCGAGGAGTGCCTGCGACTCAACCCGTCGGTGGCCGCCTGGCGCCGAGTCGCGAAGCAAGACGTGCAGGTCGGCGACGTGACGATTCCCGCGGGAGGAAAGATCCTCATGGTGATCGCGTCGGCGAACCAGGACGGCTCCGTGTTCGACGATCCCGAACGATTCGACATCGACCGAGACGCCAAAGCACACATCGCATTCGGCGCGGGAACGCACATGTGCCTGGGTAACCATCTCGCCCGGCTGGAGATGGTCATCTATCTGGAGGAACTGACGCGACGCCTGCCCCACATGACTCTCGACCACCAGGAGTTCCACTACGTTCCGAACACCTCGTTTCGGGGCCCGGAGTCGCTGCACGTCAGTTGGGACGTCGAGAAGAACCCGATCCTCACCTGAGCGGCGCCTCGCGCGCCGAGCGCTCTCGAGTACTCCCGAACGCTACGAACGGAGAAAGCACGCATGACCACCAACTCCATCGACTTCTCTGATACCAGGACCTGGCCGCCACTGGACGGACTCGCGCCAGGATTCGACGGCAACAAAGCCGTCAGGTCGAGCAGTGTGGCCGGCCGCGACATCGTGTTCACCAACTCCCACGGCAGCCGGGTGTCGCATCGTTTCGGCACGGCCACCGTCGAATGGAGCTACGAGCCCGGGCCCGGCGACCCGCACCCAGTCATCTCCGGAACGGACGACTACGAGGCCTTCGACGTCGCAGAAGGGTTGGTGTACACACAATTCCATCATCGTGACGACGTGCCGAATACAGCAGTCAGCCTCGTCCTCGACTTCGACCACGGACGCAGCCTGGCCATCGTGAGCACGATCGGAGATCCGGCCGAAGGCCGGACCCGGGTGCAGCACAACTTCCTGCAGGGCCGCATCGAGGGACTGGAGACGCGCGGACCCGAGCCGGCACCCACGACCGCACTCCTGGGTCGGCGAGTGCTGTGGACCTACAGCGACGATCACAGCTACGAGCACGTCTACCTCGGACCGCACTCGTACACGTGGCACTGCCTGGCCGGGCCCGCGGCCGGCCTTGCGGACACCGACGAGTGCACGACCTATCAACTACGCCCTGGAATCTACGTCTTTGCCTCGCGGGAAAAGGTGACCCCCTGCGCGTCGGTCACCATTGCCGATCACCGCGACATCACGTCTCTGCGATCGTACGGAGCCCTCTTCGGACTGGACGAGACAGGTGAACTGCCGACGCACTTCACCTTCGGCGCAGTAGGCGAGCTACTCAGTCACACCGTACGAAACACTCACTCCTGAAAGGACACGCCCATGTTGGCAAAAGGAAACGTCAAGGTCACCGACCTGCTCTGCGCCACCCCGCCCGCCATTCCCGAGGGTTCGCACGCGATGACACAACTCGTCGAACTCCCACCCGCCGACCCCGGACTCGCGCCGCATCGCCACTCCGGACCGGTGTTCGGTTACGTACTGGAGGGCAGCATCTTCTTCGAGTTGGAAGGCGAAGAACCCAGGCTGATTGCTGCGGGCGAGGCATTCTGGGAACCCGGCGGTGACGTCGTGCACTACCAGGTCTCCAATCCCGATCCACAGGCCTGGAGCCGGTTCGTCGCCGTGTGCATCTGCGCTCCCGACGTGGACATGATCACCATGCTCGAACCGGAAGAGATCATTGCCCGCGATCATCTGCGCCACCCCAGCGCACGTCAACACCAGGGCTGAGCGCGGCTGCGACCCCACGTCGCGCAATCGAAACGAAATGAGGATTCATGTCAATACTGTCGCGACGGGCGGTGGCCGACATCATTGCCCGCCGGTTCGCCGCCAAGATCAACTCTGCGATCCACCCCGCCGGCGAACCCCGGTTCCCTGAAATCACCATTCGCACAACTGACGTCAGCATCGAGACGCGCCACGGTCCGGTCGCTGCGACCATTTATCCCCCGCAGTCGCCGACAGGCAACCCCGGGGTTTATGTGAATGCTCACGGTGGCGGCTTCGTGGTGGGACACCGCGAACAGGACGACGCCTGGTGCCGCTTCCTTGCCGCCCACGCCAATGTCTATGTGCTCAACACGGATTACGCGTTGGCGCCGCACAAGCGGTTTCCCACGCCCGCCGAGCAGTTCTACGACGTAGTTCAGTGGGCATCAGCGCCGGAACGTGACTGGGACGGCACGCGGTTGTGCGTCGGCGGCCAGAGCGCAGGAGGCAATCTGTCAGCAGCCGTGTCGCGGATGTCGCTGGAAAACGACGGCCCCGCCATCTCGTTGCAGATTCTGCACTACCCGCCGCTCGACATCGTGACGCCTCCCTCCCACAAGCCGTCACCGCTGGGCTCGAAAGCCGTCCTGCAGCCCTGGTTGTGTGAGGTGTTCGACACCGCCTACACGCCCGATCGCGCGCAGCGTAGCCACCGGTTCGTCTCGCCGGCATGGGGAGACAACGCCAACGGCATCGCAGGTATCGCACCGGCATTGGTCATAACCGCAGAGTTCGACCGACTGCGCAATGAAGCCAAGCGATACGCGGACAAGCTCGAGGCGGTCGGCGCGCTCGCCGAATACGTCGAGGTGCGCGGTGTCGACCACGGTTACGACATCATGACCGACGAGACCGAGATAACACGGCGGATGTACGAGGTGATCGTCGCTCACGTCAACCGGGCGATCGACTGAAACATTCTGTCCCACAACCGTTCGACAACCTACCCAAAAGGAACATCATGAGCAGCGTAAATATCGGCAAGCAGCACCCGACCGTCTACAAGGGCCTGGTGAAGCTCGACGCGGAAGTGAAGTCCGCTCTGGACCTGGCGGGCGTGGATCCGCTCCTGGTGGAGTTGGTGAAGATCCGCGTCTCCCAGCTGAACGGCTGCGCCTTCTGCCTTCGCATGCACACCCGCGACTCTCTGGCCAAGGGAGAGAAGGCAGATCGGCTCGCGGTTGTCGCGGCGTGGTGGGAGGCGCAGTACTTCAGCGACCAGGAGCGTGCCGCGTTCGCCCTCGCCGAACAGGTCACCGGTCTCGCCGTTCCGGAACGGCGCACCTGGGACGACGGCTCCCTCACAGAGGACCAGGTGTCCGCGATCACCTGGCTCGCGATCGTGATGAACGCCTGGAACCGGGTTGCCATCACCAGCCACTACCCAGTGGCGCCGTAGAGCGTGCATTCTGCCGGTCGCTGAGTGTGACGATGTTCGATATCCCAGTCGCGTACGCGGCGATGTTCGTCGGAGCGGTCGGGGCCCTCGTCCCGATGTGGCGGGCGCACGGAACGGACTGCCGGGTACGGATCGGGCACGGTGCAATGGCGGTGTCCATGGTCGCGATGATGATCCCCGGGGTGCCGACGGGGATTCACCTGCTCGGGGGTGCCGTCCTCATCGCGCTCGCCGTGTTCGTCACCGGCGAGACCATGCACCGCCGGACCGCGATTCCCTGCGCGGTCGATCTCACGGCGATGGGGGTCCTGCTGCTCCTGGCCCCGACGTCCGCTCCCGCCCCGGCGGCGTCGGCGTCGGCGCCGGGGCCGGGGCCGGGGCAGGCACCCTCCGGCCACCATCACGGTGGCGCAGGAATCTCGACGGGCTGGCTTCCCCTCGTCGTGCTCGTGTGCTGGGCGCTGCTGACCCTGCACCTCTTCCGCTCCACCCCGCGCCGCGAGCGCCGTTCCGGCGTCAAGACCGCGGCGGCGGGTTCCGCACTGATGATCCTGGGCATGGCTCCGATGGCCGTCTGACACCACAGAGGGGTCCCGAGCAGAGTCCTCGCCCACTTCGCAAAGTCGTTCAGAGAAAAGAGTTTCCGTGCCCCTCGTGTCCGAACCCACCGCATCGCAGAAGGTCGAGCTGACCGACGAGGAGATTTTCGCCGGCCATCTCGGCGGCAAGCTCTCCGTCGAGCTGACGACCCCGCTGGACAACCAGCGGGATCTGTCCATCGCCTACACCCCGGGGGTCGCGCAGGTCTCCCGCGCCATCGCCGCCGACGAGACCCTCGCCGACCGCTACACCTGGACCAGYCGCCTGGTGGTCGTCGTCWGYGACGGTTCCGCGGTCCTCGGTCTCGGGGATATCGGCCCGCGTGCCTCYCTTCCGGTGATGGAGGGCAAGTCGGCCCTGTTCAAGAACTTCGCGGGCSTGAACTCGATCCCGCTGGTCCTCGACACCCAGGAYCCCGACGAGATCGTCGAGACCCTGATCCGGCTGCGCCCGAGCTTCGGTGCCGTSAAYYTSGAGGACATCTCCGCGCCGCGTTGCTTCGAGATCGAACAGCGCGTCATCGAGGCGCTGGACTGCCCGGTCATGCACGACGACCAGCACGGCACCGCCATCGTCGTCCTCGCTGCGYTGAAGGGTGCGGTCAAGGTCCAGGACCGGGACATCCGTGGGTTGCGCGTGGTGATCTCCGGTGCCGGCGCCGCCGGTGTGGCGTGCGCGAACATCCTGCTCGCCGCCGGGATCGCGGACGTGACGGTGCTGGACTCGAAGGGCATCGTCTCCGTGGATCGTCAGGATTTGAACGCGGTGAAGGTGGATCTGGCCGCGCGCACCAACCCGGCCGCCCGCCGCGGTGGCGTCGCCCAGGCCCTCGACGGCGCGGACGTGTTCCTCGGTGTCTCCGCGGGCACCGTGCCGGAGGAGCTCATCGCGACGATGGCGGAGAACTCCATCGTGTTCGCGCTGTCGAACCCGGACCCGGAGATCTACCCCGACGTCGCCCGCAAGCATGCGGCGATCGTCGCCACCGGGCGCTCGGATTTCCCGAACCAGATCAACAATGTGCTCGCCTTCCCCGGTGTGTTCAAGGGCGCCCTGGATGCCGGCGCCCGCCGGATCACCGAGGGCATGAAACTCGCCGCCGCCGAGGCGATCCTCTCGGTCGTCGGTGACGAGCTGGCTGTGGACAAGATCGTTCCCAGCCCGCTCGATCCTCGCGTCGCCCCCGCTGTCGCGGAGGCAGTCGCCGCCGCTGCGCGGGCGGACCGCGTCACCGCATGGCACTGACGACTGTCCCGATATGTCACGATCGACCGACAGTGGATCCGACCCGCTGGCGCGAATCAGCCAGCTGCACTTCGGTGGGCGACTATTTCTTCTTCGCTCCGGAGAGCGAAACAGACCACGCCCGCTATCTCCGAGAGGACATCGCCCGCGGCATCTGCGGAGGCTGCGTCGCCCGCAACCACTGCCGCCGGTACTCGCTCGAGACCGCACAGCCGTACGGAGTGTGGGGAGGCTTGACCGAATGGGAACGCAAAGAGATTCTCGAGCGATGCAGCGCATCGTGACGAGGGAGACCGGACCAGGTGACGCGCGTGAACGCCACATCGGCAGGCGCGTCACCCGCCGGCGCGCGGGCTCAGACTCAGATTCCCGCCGCCGAGACGAGCTCCCGAATCTCGAGAGCTTTGTCCAGCATCTGACGTGTGTTCCGCCACCAGTCCTGCAGGTGCAGGTCGAGGATCAACTCGTCTGCGCCCGCACTTGCCACGGAGGCGATGTCGTCGAGAATCTGCGCGGTTGTGCCCGAAAAGCCGATCCGATCGTCGTCGAGCGGAGTCTCGGAGAACGCGACGTTCCCCACCACGATCATTTCCATCTCGGACGGGTCCCGCCCTGCCGTGGCCGCGGACTGGCGGATCAGGTCCCACGCCGTGCGAAGCTTCTCAGCACCGGCAGCGCCGGGGGTCGGGAAAAGCGGCATCCAACCGTCGGAACGTCGGGCAATCCGTTCCAGCACACGCGCATTGGGACCTCCGGCGGCGCTGACATCGACATCGCCGGCCAAGATGACCGGAATCGGCGAAGCCGGCTTCGGCAGGACGTAGGCGTTGTCGATGAGCGTGTGGGGCCCGCGATAGTTCACTGGATCCGGACCCCAGGCTGCGTCGAAGACGTCGAGGGTCTCGTCGAGCAGTCGGCCGCGCTCGGACTTGGCCATGCCGACCGCCTCGAACTCGTCTACCGCCCAGCCTGTTCCCAACCCCGCAACCACACGCCCGCCGCTGATCTGGTCGAGGGTCGCGAATCTCTTCGCGAGTTGGAGAGGCTGATGAAGGCCGGCAACAATCACACTGGTGCCCAGTCGGACTCGCTCGGTCACCACCGCTGCCGCAGCGAGGACGGTCAGCGGGTCAGCCGCTTGCCGATACGCGGACGGCCACGGCGCGCCCGGAGTGAAAGAATCGCGGGGCGCCACCGGAAACAACAGTCTCTCCCAGGCCCAGACACTGTCGAACCCGGCACGTTCGGCAGCGCCGGCAACTTCCGTGACGTCGTGACGCAAATCAGTACCTACCCGCTGGGGCAGTCGAAGTCCAAGTCTCATGAGTCCAGAATGAACTATCGTCTTCCTGGTACCAGGAGTGAATTTATCCTGGTATTCGCGCCACCCGGATCGTCGTCCTCCCAGGTTCGGCTTCCATGAAGAATGTGAACGCACGTCCTGAAGTCCGTGCCCGTCGCGGCGAGTTCGGCGCTTTCCTGAAGAGTCGCCGCGCCCGCATCACGCCGGAGCAGGTCGGGCTGCCCACCGGAGGGCGCCGCCGGACCCCGGGACTGCGACGCGAGGAGATCGCCCAACTCGCCGGCGTCGGAGTGACGTGGTACACGTGGCTCGAACAGGGTCGCGACATCAAGGCATCCGAGCACGTGCTCGCGGCGATCTCGCGGACTCTACGGCTGAATCTGCACGAGCACGCCCACCTGTTGACGCTGGCCGGCGTGACAGAACCGCCGAGCGCTACGGAGTGCAATGCCGTTACGCCGTCGATGAAGACAATGATGGCCAAGCTCGACCCGTATCCGGTGATAGTGAGCAATGCGCGCTGCGACGTCCTTGCATATAACCGGGGCTACTGTTGGCTGATGGGCGACCTCGACGCTATTCCTTCCGGCGAGCGCAATCTTGTCGTCCAAAATCTGCTGAACCCTGAGTGGCGGGCGCGCACCGTCGGCTGGGCGGAGCACGTGCCCCGTATTGTGGCGGGCTTCCGCGCCGCGCGGGCGGAGCACCTCGGCGAGCCGGCGTGGGAATCCCTGGTGAAGCGACTGTCTGCCGAATCGCCCCTGTTCGAGCAGCTGTGGAATCGATGCGACGTGACCCGCGAACCCGTCACAACTCGGCGCTTCGAGCACCCCATTGCGGGGCCGCTGAAGTTCCACGTGACCCACCTGAACGCCGGCGTTCATTCGGAKATCACGATGTCCACCTTCACACCAGCCGACGAGATCACGGCATCGAGGCTGCCGACCGCGCCCGGCCCGCGATGATTTTGCGGTCGTGGCGGTGTCAGTATTCGTATGAGAACACTGGCGATCACCCAGAACATCACCCTCGACGGCTCGATCGAGATGCTCGGCGACTGGTTCGACCCATCGGACCAGGATCCGCAGTTGCTGGAGGCGACCAACCGGCAGTCCGAGCGCGCGGACGCCATGTTGCTGGGTCGGCAGACGTTCGAGGACTTCCGCAATTACTGGCCCCGACAAACCGACGACCAGACCGGGATCACCGATGAGCTGAACCAGATTCAGAAGTACGTCGTCTCCTCCACGATGTCCGACCCCGAATGGGGGAACTCGACCGTGCTCACGGGCRATTGGATCGCCCAGGTGCGGGTCCTGAAGGGTCAGGAGGGCCGCGACATCGTCGTCACGGGCAGTATCACGCTGACCCACGCCCTGATCGAGTCCGGCCTGGTCGACGAGTACCGGCTGTTCGTGTACCCGGTAGTCTAGGGTCGGGGACGAAGGCTGTTCCCCGACGGCTACGAGACGCCGAGGCTGCAGTTAGTAGAGGCCCGCGGCTTCCAGAACGGCGTCTCTTTGCTGCACTACACCGTCTGAGGCCGCACCTACCGCTCCGCGTCAGCAGGAGCTGTGAGCGTGGTGGTGGTCGTCGGTGTCGGTCTCTTCGTCCGCGTCGGCAGCTCTGGTGGTGGCGGCAGCAAAAAAGTGGTGGTCGGCTCCGACGAGYGTGTCACGGGGAGTACCTCGAACGTCGTCTGCACCACCATCGACGGGATCGGCACGCACCGCAGCCCGGCCACCTGGAAACCGCGACTGCCGCGGTTCGGCACCGTCGCGCGGAAGTCCGCGACGCTGCCGACCTGACGGGTCTCGCCCAGGACACGATCTCCGAACTCCACCGACCACGGCCCGCCACACGTCGGAAGATTTGTCGCGTGGTACTGGATGCGGTCGCCCGGCTGCCCGCTCGGCGGAGTGACGAAGAGGACCGGTCCAGCGGGATCAAGCATGCGCGTCGCTTCCCGGTCGGGTTCGCTCGACGCGCCGCCGCCGGTATGGACTGCGAGCAGGACAGCAACGGACCCGACGAATGCCGTCGCCGCCAACCAGGGTGTCTGTCGCACCGGTCTCACCTCGCACACTCAATTATGCGGCTTCGCCGCCCACTGCAGGCCGGTCTCGTCGTCGTACAGCGTGGGCGACGGGTACCAGTCGGGGTTTGGGGCGGCACGTCCGGTTACGCGGCGGTACTGCGCCGACCACCGGTCGGCAACACCGAAGGCGAAGGCGTAGGGGACGGCGGCGAGGAAGCACTCACGGACCGCGGCGGACCCGATCGTCTTCGACCGACCCGACAGCACGCGTTCGAACCCAGCGGCGGCCGCCGATACTTGCCGCCCCGTCGGCGTGTGCCGAAGGCCCGTTCCCGCCGCGAACACGCCGAGGGAGCCGGCGACGAACGCGACGAACGGAGCCCCAAGAAGCGTGGGACCGAGTGCGCCGAGGAATCCGAGCGCGGCGAGAAGCGTGCACAGGCATGCCATTGCCCGCCCGATCCACGGCCTGATCGAGGGTACGAGCAGATCATCCTGCGCCGCCCACGACCGGCATGCGTCGGACATCGCGCGCATGCCCTCTCTTACCGCGTAGCCGGATGGCGGCGAGCCATCGGCGACGAATACCGCACCCGTCGAACGGATTCCGAGGGAATCGGCCAACACCCGGGAAATGGGGTCGATCTGCCTCCACCGTTGAGGGGTGCCGATCCCCTCGATCTGCCACAGACCGTCGTCGACCAACGTGAGCCGGACTGCCGACTGCTCGGCCAGGTGGAGCAGTGTCGCCGTCGGCGCGCTGTCGCCGATCCACTTCCGCACGACGTATTCGGTCTGCGCAGGCCCGAGACCGGGAACGGGTCCGTACCGCACCGGCGCCTCGGGAAGCTCCTCGCGGGCACTTCGCGACCACCGACGTCCCGCGCCCCACGCGACGACCGACATCCCCACGGCGACCCCAGCGAGCACGAACGAGTCGCCGACGATCGCGGCGAGTCCACGCGCATTCGACGTCGGCCCCCACACCAGGGGCAACAGCAGTCCTGTACAGGCCGAGGCACCGAGGAGTACGGCACCGGCAACGCGCATCCTCGCCGCATCCGCAGCGCGACCCTGCGCCGCGCTGCGGCCCTCCCCGCCGGAATCGGGCTGGTTTTCATCGCCGTTGTCGTACATTCGCTGACCTCGCTGCCGGGGATATTCGCTGATATCGCAATCCTCGGCACACTCACCCCCGGCAACCAGATGACACAGGGACTACCAACCTCACCTCGAGGTGCACGAATCCTCACCCCATCGGGGACGACGCTCCCGCGCACGGTGTGTTGCGCCGACACCTCCGTCCGGTCGGTGGCGGCGAACGCGATTTACCAGTCCGCGATCACCGGGACGACGCGGTCGCCCAGGATCTCGAGGGGCGTGATCGACGCGACCTGCGGCACCCATCCGTGAACGTGGGTTATGCCGAGCTTCGACAGGTCCTCGAGCTGACCGAGCAAGGTGTCCACATTCTGTCCGTCCGCACCCGGGTCGAGCGGGAACATCACGGTCTTCTCGATGGCGTCGTAGTCGGTACCGAGCGCACTGCAATGTTCCCTCAGCACGTCCAGCTTGTGGGCGACCTCGGGTCCACCGAACAGATTGCAGGCCTGTGCGTACTGCGCGACCATCCGAAGCGTCTTCTTCTCGCCCCCGCCGCCGATGAGGATGGGCGGGTGTGGGCGCCGTAGCGGCTGCGGAACGTTCATGGTGCGGCCGAGCTGGTAGTGCTTTCCCTCGAACGGTCCGTCGTTGTCGCTCCACATCTGCAGGCAGATCTGCAGTGTCTCCTCGAGCCGTTCGAAGCGTTCGGCCGTCGGCGGGAAGTGGAGACCGAGGCCGACACTCTCGTCCTCGTTCCAGGCGGCGCCGATCCCGAGGTACGCGCGACCCTTCGACAGGACGTCGAGCGTGCTCACGGCCTTGGCAAGGAGGCCCGGCTCGCGATAGACCGTGGCCGTGACCCAGGCCAGCAAGTCCACCTTCTCGGTGACGGCAGCGAGGAATCCGAGGGTGGTGTACGCCTCGAGCATCTCGGTGTCGATCGGTCCTACCGGTTCGATCTGCCAGAGATGGTCCATGACGCTGAGCTTGGAGAAACCCGCGCCCTCGGCGGTGACGGCAATGCGGCGCAGGTCGTCCGAGAGGTTCGACGGTCCGGCGGGAAAGGTGAAGTCGGCGATGTGCAGTCCAAGTTCCATAGCTCTCCACGCTAAACCTGTTGCCGCCTGCTACCCAGGGATCGTCAGTACCACCTTGGTCTCACCGACAGTCCGGAATCAGGTCCCTGGACCTCGGATACGCAGCGCCTGCGGGGCGCCGAAAGGTTTCTCCGCACAGGCCACGGAGAAGTGCGGTCCATTCGAGCCTGCCGCCGACCTCGTCCGGCTCGCTCCGGTCGTTCATCAGAAACACCAGCGACGGCCCGCGTTGCTCGCACGTCAATCCCGCGGCTCCGCCTTGGTCGGGATGGCCTGCGCATACTCACAGGTCGGCGACTCGTCGCCACCTCGCGCTGCCATCGGTCTGTGGGGCCGGATCGCCTCGGGCATTTCATATGTACTGGCTCGAAGTTGGACCGTCTCCGGCTCTTGTTCGATCTGATCTCGCACGAGTTCGGGGTCTTTGAGCGCCGCTCGGAAACGTGACTCGTCACGCTCGCCAAGCCAACGTGCAATGACCATCACAGCGACCGCGTTGCCTATCGCATTGGTCAACGAGCGGCCCTCACTCATGATCCGATCGATGCCGACGAGCAGAGCGAGGCCGATGGTAAGTACTGATGGAGGAAAGAACTCGGGACCGAATGCCTGCAGGGACGCAGCGAGCGTGACAAGACCTGCACCGGTTACCCCGGCCGCGCCCTTCGAAGTGAGTATCATCAGCGCCACAAGGGCGAGTTGCGCTCCGAGGGGAAGGTCCACACCGCCGGCTTGCGCGATGAACAGCGCTCCCATTGTCAGGTAGATGCAGCTGCCGTCCAAATTGAACGCATAACCTGTCGGTAGAACCATGCTGACAACCGAGCGACTTGCACCCGCCGCCTCGAGTTTGCCCAAGAGGCGCGGCAGGACAGTCTCAGACGTCGATGTTCCTACGATAATGAGCAGCTCATCCTTGATCATGCGAAGAAACTTGAAGATGCTGAATCCGCTCCCCGCACATACCGCACCGAGTACGACAATCACGAAAAAGAAGCATGTCGACCAGAACGCGACCATCAACAGACCTAGGTTGGCGAGAGTCTTACCGCCGAACTGGGACACGGTATAGGCCATACCCCCGAATGCCGCAATCGGCGCCAGCAGCATCAGTATTCGGATAACTCCGAAGACAACTTTAGACATCAGTTCGACTGCGGCTACGACTCGCAAACGTAGCGGAGTAGCAAGCATCGACGCAGCGAGGGCGAACAAGATTGCCAGAACGATCACCCGGAGCATGTCATTTTCTACGAATGGACCGAAAAGGCTCTTCGGCAATAGCTCGTCCTGAATGAAGCCGAGAACTCCGGTCTTCTCGTTCGCTACCGTGACGTCCTCTTGGGCAGTCTGGAGTGCGCTCGGATCAGCTGCCTGCGTTGGGAAATCGGCGCCAGGGCGAATGACGTTGACCACGATCAGGCCCAGGGAGAGCGCGACGATCGTCATAGCCAGGAAGTAGCCGAGAGCGGTGGCAGCAAGCCTACCTGCCTTGAGCATGTTGCCGATCGAGGCCACCCCGATCACGACGGTGCAAAATACTATGGGCGGCGCTACTACCTTGATGAGTTGGACGAAGCTATCCGCCAGAAAGCGGAGATTCTCCCCGAATCCTGGTGCGACGAGTCCGACGATGATACCGGCGACCAAGGCCACCAGAACCCAGAACCACAGCTGAGTGTAGTACCGACGTCGACGGACGGTAGTGGGCGGTGTCAAGGCCGCCGGTGGAGGCGTGGAGGTGGACATCGATGTCCTTTCTTTCGTTTCTCGGCAAGAACTCCCAGGCGAGGCTGGGCTCAGGGTTTAGCCCTCCTGCGCCGCACGAGACTCGCCATGGGAATTCGTGCCCGAAGGAAAACCAAGTATTATGCGTGGGCATACTGCCAATTTTGACTTCGGAATTTGACCCGACGGTTCAAAATTAGGTGGTAAATTTCGAAACGAAAGCACCACCCGCTGCAGTGATAGGGACCACATTACCTCCGGCGAGCTCGGAAAATAACCCTTAAACGAGTATTCGAAATTGAATATTTGCATTCAAGAATAGATGCGAAATAGCAACTGTCCGACACATCGGGAAGCGATTGGGCTCGATGGTCGCATCTCACGCCCGCATTCGTGCGCGCACAACTGCGAGTCGCACATGTCGAGGGGCCGGGTGTGCACCCCGAGAACCGCGAAGGGCGAACTACCTGGCCCGCAAGCCTCGACGGTGCGTCCGGTGTTTGGCACGCTGCCGGCCGGCACGGATGGCGGAACAAGGTGATCTCAGATTTCGGGCGGATCCCATCTCACATCGAGTTGTCGGTGTCCTCGCTCACGGAGGGCGGCGTCGATGTCTTTCAGCAGCGTGGCTTTGTCCTTGGCGCCTGTAATTCTGCCGATGGGCTCGCCGTCGCGGAAGACGACCATGGTCGGAAGGGACATGACGCGGTAGCTTTTGGCGGAGTTCGGGTTTGCTTCGATGTCCAGCTTCGCGATTGCGACCTTGTCGCTGCCCTCTGCCGCGATTTCGTCGAGGATCGGCGACAGCTTCTTGCACGGCACGCACCATGGCGCCCAGAAGTCCACGAGGATCGGTCGGGTGTTCTTCAGAACGAGTTCGTCGAAGGAGTCATCGGTGATAGTCAGTGCGTGATCGGACATGATCAGTTTCCTCGTCTGTGGTCGGACCGGAATCGGTCGATTCGGGTTTCGTGGGCGCTGCGGATCCGGGGTAGCTGCTGTCGAGCCGGGGATCGGGCCTTATGCCGACCGGGAAGGGTCCAGGTCCGGGACCGAGTCGGTGTTCGTGGATCTCTAACTACTCGCGGCGGCGCCACCGGCGGCGGTGTCGGCGAGGTAGCGTTCGACATCGAGGGCGGCGGTGYAGCCGCTGCCGGCGGCGGTGATCGCTTGCCGGTAGGAGTGGTCGACGAGGTCACCGCACGCGAACACCCCGGTCACCGCGGTGCGCGAGGAGCGTCCTTCGGTCAGTACGTATCCGGCGTCGTCGAGGGGTACCTGACCGTGGACGAGTTCGTGGCGGGGATCGTGACCGATCGCGATGAATACACCGGTGACCCGCAATGTCGATAGCTCGTCGGTGCCGGTGTCGCGTACGACGAGGCCTACCACCTGCTCCTCACCGATCACGTCCTCGGGGACGTTGTTCCAGTGGAACCGAATCTTTGGGGTTCGCGAACGCACGTTCCTGCATGATCTTCGATGCCTTCAGTGTGTCGCGCCGATGCACCACGGTGACACTGGCGGCAAATCGGGTCAGGAACATCGCCTCCTCGAGAGCGGAGTCACCTCCGCCGATGACCGCGATGTGCTGTTCGCGGAAGAAGAAGCCGTCGCAGGTCGCGCACCAGGACACCCCGCGCCCGGACAGGCGTTGTTCGTTGGGCATACCGAGGGCGCGGTAGGCCGATCCCATCGCCAGGATCACCGTCCGTGCTTCGAAGATGTTGTCGCCGATGGTGACCGACTTGATCTCACCGGCAAGGTCGACGCCGGTGACGTCGGTGGTGAGCAGGTCGGCCCCGTAACGTTCCGCTTGTTTGCGAAGGGTGTCCATGAGTTCGGGGCCCTGGATTCCTTCGACGAATCCGGGGAAGTTCTCGACCTCGGTGGTTTGCATGAGAGCGCCGCCGTACTGGGTACCCTCGACGACCAGGGGGTTCAGGTCGGCACGGCCGGTGTAGATGCCGGCGGTGTAGCCGGCCGGGCCGCCGCCGATGATGATGACGTTGCGTAGGGAATCCATGGCTGCTCCAAAGTCAGTGGAATGCGGGCAGACCGGTGATGGCCTGACCGACGATGAGGGTGTGGATCTCGCCGGTGCCTTCGTAGGTGAGGACGGATTCGCGATTGTTCATGTGCCGCATCACCGGGTACTCGAGGGTGATGCCGTTGGCGCCGAGGATGGTGCGGGCGCTACGAGCCACGTCGAGTGCGCTCTGCACGTTGTGGAGCTTGCCGAAGCTGACCTGTTGTGGGTGTAGTTGCCCGGCGTCTTCGAGCCGGCCGAGGTGCAGGGCGAGCATCAGGGAGGTGTTGACCTGGGTCAGCATGTCGACGAGTTTGCGCCGGGTGAGTTGGAATCCAGCGATGGGCCGCCCGAACTGCGTTCGGGTGCTCGCGTAGTCCAGGGCCGCCTCGTAGCAGGCGCGCGCCTCCCCAGACGATGCCGAAGCGGGCCTCGGTCAGACAGGACAGCGGTGCGCTCAACCCGTGCGCGTCGGGAAGCATGGCCTCGCTCGGGAGCCGGCAGTCCTCGAAGACCAGTTCCGAGGTGGTGGAGGCACGCAGGGACATCTTGTGGGTGATGTCGTGGGTGGTGAAGCCCGGGGTGTGGCGGGGTACGAGAAAGCCGCGGACCCCGTCGGGCGTCTTGGCCCACACCTCGGCGACGGCCGCCATGCTGCCGTTGGTGATCCACATCTTGCTGCCGTTGAGGACCCGCTGGCCGTCTTCGAGGCGGGCGGTGGTGCGCATTGCGGAGGGATCGCTCCCGTCGCCCGGTTCGGTGAGGCCGAAGCATCCGATCGCCTTGCCGGCGGCCATCGCCGGCAGCCAGGTCTGCTTCTGCTGCTCGCTGCCGTAGCGCCAGATCGCGAACATCGCCAACGAGCCCTGGACCGACACGAAGCTCCGCAGGCCGCTGTCTGCGGCTTCGAGCTCCAGGCACGCCAGCCCGTAGGCGACCGCGCTGGTGCCGGGGCAGTCGTAGCCCTGCAGGTGCATGCCCAGCAGTCCCAACCGGCCTGCAGCCCTGGGGAAGTCTTCCGGTAGGTAGGCGTTATCGTAGGCGTCCGGGATCCGGCTCAACAGGTCACGGCGAACGTAGTCACGGACCGTGTCGCGGATGAGCCGCTCCTCCTCCGACAGCGAGAAGTCGACATTCAAGAAGTCGTGGGGGTTCGGTGGGCGCCTCTGTCCGGTGTCGGCACGGGCGCCAGAGTGTGCGGTCAACGTCATTGGTTTCTCGGTTCTGGTCGTTTCGATGCAGCGCGGACGTGTCGCGGGTGGGGTTGCGGTCGAGCCTCGGCCAGGATCAAGCAGATGCACCGAGGTCGACATCGATGGGGTGAGGGTTAGCCACCGGTGGCCGGGTGAGATGCCCGCGACGGATCGCATGGACGGACCTGTGCTTGTTCAGGCTGACTCTGACGGAATCCCGGCCACCGATCGCTCATTGGTCGCTGCGTGGGTCGATCACCTCGACCGAGGGTTGCGAGCCGATGCTGTCGTGCAGCACCGAACCCACCACAGCCCGCAACTGGTCGGGGGGCACGATGCATTCCCAGCACGTCTCGTCGCTGCCCACCAGCCGCAGTATCACCTGCGACTCCGTCGCCGCTTCGACGGTCAGGTCCGCACCGTCGGCCTGGAAGCCCTGCCGCAGTCCATCGAGAGCATTTTCAACGTCTTCGCGAATGGTGCTCATGCTCTGCCACCAATCAGAATCGTCGCGACATCGTCCACCAGTGCGATGGCGCGCCGCTCGAGCTCACCGTCGCTGACCGCGGCGATGGGGTGCTCAACCGGCACGAACTGCAGGTCTGGGCGACCGAAGGCACCACGGTGGGCGATCGCAGAGTTCATGAAGACCGTCGTGTGGATCGCAACGGTCGGAATGCCGCGGGCCTCGAGGTCGACAGCGTCGCGCACACAGCCGGACGTACACGAGCCGCACGCACCGACGCCGGTCACGACGAACTCGTAGTCACGGGCGAACTCGTCGAGCTGCGCGGGGTCGGCGGGGCGGGAGTAGACGATCTTGCGCTCCATCGTCAGCGGCCGGACACCGTACTTCTTCTCGAGTAGATCGCCCACATGGCGCAGCAGCGGTCCGGCGTTGCCCTTGGTGTTGTCCAGCAGCACGCCGCGCGCGCCGGCGAGCGCGGCCAGGCGCGGTGCGGCAGCACCGTTGGGCCTGGACTTGGCGGCCTCGGCGGCGTTCACGGTCGGATCAACCAGACCGAGCTTCTCGACCAAATACTTTGTTGCCGAATCTCTTTTGCTGTCATCGATCGCAATAGACATGTGCTGCTGACCTTTCATGCTTCGATCTTGCGGGTAACCGACCGGGTGCCCCAGCCGGGTAGGTAGGCCGAGTGTCGGCCGGGGCCGCCCGTGACGATGATGGTGATGTCATCGACGCGGCGGGTGACGGGCACCCGCGCGTCGAGATCGTCGGCATCGACGAAGCGCGGCCAGGTCGGGTAGTTGCGCACCTTGCGTCCGTGGATACCGCCGGCCCCGATCTCGCGAACGCTGCGGGTGGCGTTCTGAAATAGGAAGTGCTTGATGTCGGCCTTCGTCCAACCTGCCTTGGCGATGATGTGGGCGTGCTCGGGGCACAGCACGACGAAACTCTCACCTTGGATGAAGATGTGGTTCGACCCGAGGTTCGTCATCATGCCCGCGACGGTGGTGAGGATGTCGTATGGGTTGTCGGCGGCCTGATTGTTGATGTTCTGCGGACCCTCGGCGCCGTACAGAGTGACTGCGCTGTCGGTCTTGGACAGTCCCCGGTCGACGTGCAGGGCCGGCCAGGGCGAGTCCTCTTCGTTCTCGCCGATGCAGAACGTGAACTTGCCGGGCTGGCCCAGGGTGGCCTTGTCCGCCTCGCCGGGATGCGATCCGCCGATATTGACCAGCGCGAGTTTCAGGGCGCGCCCCAGCGTCGCGTTGGCCCGCACGCCCTGCCCGAAGCTGTTGGCGCCGGAGTTGATACCCAATTCTTTGCGGATCGGCCCGTGCACGATCAGCAGCGGCGATGCCATGTGGGTCGAGCACTGCATGCCGCCGATGTTCATCGCCGGATCGGTTGCGGCAAGCAGGGCAGCGATCAGCACCGGCATGTGGTCCGGTGTGCACCCTGCCATGATGGCGTTGGCCGCGATCTTTTCGGTCGTCGCTGCGCCGCCCAGAGGAGCGACTTCGGCGATGACTTCGTCGGCGTCGCGTCCGGCACGTTCGACGAATTCCGCGACCCGGCGCGCGGTCGGCGGAATGACGGGCAGACCGTCGGTCCACCCCGCGCTGACAAATGTCTCGAACATATCCAGCGCGTCGGCGGTTATTTCTTCGGTTATCATCCCTTTTCCCTTCACATGAACCATCAACAT
>NZ_JBFUHV010000145.1:0-23067 GCF_056402215.1 Rhodococcus sp. P4_B6
GACCTCGACAACATCGCCGTGTCCGTGGCAGCGCAGGCCCTGTCCCCCGGACTTCGACTGGTCCTGCGGGCCGGTGAGCAGGAGGCCATCGCGGAGACGAGGTCGCTGCTGCGGCTCGGGATCATCCGCGACGTCACCAGCCTCAGTGCCACGTACGTGGTGGCCGAGCTGATCGGCCTGCACCCGCAGGGCGTCGTGGCGGACGGCAGCCACCTCTACCTGGAGGTGGCGACCGCGGACACGTCCGAGCCCGTCTTCACGGAACTGCCCGTGTCGCCGCGGATGAGCTGCCGCCACCTCGTCACTGCGTAGCGACCTAGCCGGTCACGGCCAGCGCGTCGATCTCGACGAGCATGACCTCGTGCGGGAGGTCGACGAAAACCGTGGTGCGGCACGGCAGCTGACCGCTCGGGACGTTCTCCGCGATGAACTCGCCGTACACGTCGTTCATCGCCGCGAAGTCGTCCCGGGTGGTGAGGTAGACACGGAACATCAGCACGTCTTCCACGCTCGCACCGCCGGCCTCGAGGATCGCCTTGACGTTCTCGAGGGTGCGACGGGTCTGCTCGCGCACGTCGCCTTCGGCGATGTACTTGTTCGTGACGGGGTCCATCGGGCCCTGCCCCGACACCTGGAGCATGTTGCCCTTCTTGATGCCCTGGCTGAACGTGTGCGCGGGGGCGGGGGCGCCTTCGGTGCGGATGACGGTGGTGTCGGACATATCGATACTCCTGTGTGTCGTTACTTTTCGGTGGACGGGGACGGTCAGGGCTGGGCGCGGTATCCGCAGTCTCGGGAGATCCGCGCCCCCACGGCCTGGAGGGGTTCGAGCAGGTCGAGGACGCGTTCGTAGCTGAGAACGACGTCGGGCACCGAGACCGAGACGGCGGCGACGACGCGACCGGACGCGCCGCGAATGGGCACTCCGATGCAGTTGACGGACGGCTCGTTCTCCTCCTGATCGTGCGCCCAGCCCTGCTCTCGGACCATACGGATCTCGTCGAGGTAGCCTTCGGGCGTCGTGATCGTGTTGGCGGTGCGGGAGGAGAAATCCATCGAGTCGACGACGGTCCGCAGTTCCGAATCCGGCAGGTCGGCGAGGATCACCTTCGCGACGGCGGTCGAATTGAGATTGGCGCGCAGCCCGATTCGCGAGTACATCCGAATCTGATCGTGCGATTCGAGTTTGTCGATGTACACCACGTCGCCGCCCTCCATCGCCGCGAGGTGCGTGGTGCGCCCGTATTCGCGGTTGAACGCGACGAGGTGCGGTGACGCGATGCGCCGGACTTCCCGCTGATCGGTGGCCTGTGCGGCGAGTTCGAAGATGCGGGAACCGAGGTGGTACTGGTTGCTGTTGTCGCGGAACGTGAACCGCTCGTCGGACAGCGTCCGCAGCAGCCGCAGCACGGTGGTCTTGTGGACTCCGGTCGATTCGGCCAGCTGGTCGAGGTTGGCGGGGCCGTTGCCGAGTTGCACCAGCAGGTGCAGGGCGCGGGAGACACTCTGACTCATCGTTCACTCCACTTTCACGAGAGAGAAGCCGTCGGCGGTGACGCTCGTTGCCGCCCAGTCCGATTCGGAACAGTGCAGCATCGCGTCGAGCAGTGCGGCGGGCGGCGGGGGCGCCGAGTCGGCGGCGACGGTCAGGGTGGCGGCGGCACCGATGTGCCCGCGGCGCAGGCAGCGCGCCTGATCCTCGCCGCGCACCACACCACTGAGATATCCGGCGGCGAAGGCATCGCCCGCGCCGACGGGTTCGACGACGTCCACGCGGAGTGCGGGAACGGCGATGCTGCGACCACTCCGGTCGACGGCCAGGGCCCGGTGCGCGCCGTCCTTGACGACGACGGTGGCGGGCGCGGGCAGGATCAGCCGCAACTCGTGCGGATCCGCGGTGCCCAGCACGCGCAGGGCCTCGTCGGCGCCGACGAGCACCAGATCGGCGAGATTCGCCAGTTCCACGACCATCCGCGGGTCGCCGTCCGGCCACAATTGCTCACGCCAGTTGACGTCGAAGCTGACGACACCGGAGATCCCCGGCCTGTCGCGGAGCAGTCGCCGCATCAGGGCGAGGCACGAATCGGACAGGGCCGGTGTGATTCCGCTGCAGTGGACCACGGCGGCGCGGCCGAACAGTTCCGCGACCGCCGGCCGGTCGAGGAATCCGGGGTCCATGGCCGACGCCGCCGAACCCGCTCGGGAGTACAGGCTGTCGGTCCGCGGCTCGCCGTGCTCGTCGAGGGCGGTGGTCTTCGAGTAGTGACCGGTGGGCCGCTCGGGGTCGATCTCGATCGCGCGGACGTCGACGCCCCGCGCCCGCAGTTCGGTGCGGATGAGGGTGCCGAACTCGTCGTCGCCGAGCCGTCCGACCCAGGCGGCCGGGACACCGAGCGCGGCGAGACCTGCGGCGACGTTCGCCTCCGCGCCTGCGAGGTGGAGTGCCGAGTCCGGGGCCACCAGCACCATCGCCTCACCGAGGCACGCGACACCGGACTCGGGGGTGGGGGTCGATTCCTGCACTTGTTACCTCTGCGACTGCTCGGACCGGCACGGGGTTGGGTTTCGAGAGCCCTCGCCGCGGTGATGCATGCCGCATCGGACCGTTGACGATGACCCAGGCCAATGCTAGACATAGGAGACGCAAAAACGCAATCACCGTTGCATACAGCGCAACGTAGCACTTCACGGCCCTTCTTCCGATGTCGGCCAGCCCCACAGAACCCGAACGACAGGATCGACGATGACGATCAGCGGAACGGACGCACTCGATTCCGGTGCCTTGGCGGAGCTCGACGAGCTGCGCCTGTCCGACGTGGACAAAGCCCTCCCCTCCGCGGCGAACGGCCACACCAAGGCCGAGTTCCTCGCCACCCGGCCGAGGCTGTCCGCCTTCAGCACCCCGGTGATGGTGCTCGACGAGACGGCCATCGCCGGCAATCTCGACACCATGGCGGCGTGGTGCCGAACGCACGGAGTCGACCTCGCTCCGCACGGGAAGACGACCATGTCACCGGTGCTGTGGGACCGGCAGATCCGCGGCGGCGCGTGGGGGATCACGCTGGCGAACTTCGGTCAGCTCCGGGTGGCGGTGCGATTCGGCGCGCGCCGGGTGCAGATCGCGAACTCGCTCGTCGACCCGACCGCCCTGCTGTGGCTGGCCGAGCAGATGGAAGCCGACCCGGAACTCGAAGTCCTGATGTGGGCCGACTCCCCGCAGACGGTCGACGCGATGACCGCGGCGCTCGCGGACGTTGCGGTGGCCCGTCCGCTGCCCGTGCTCGTCGAACTCGGCGGAGAGGGAGGACGCACCGGCGCACGCTCCGTGGCCGAAGCCGTGGCAGTAGCCGAACGTATCGGGAAGAGCCCCGCACTGCGGTTGGCCGGCGTCTCCGGTTACGAGGGCGCCCTCGCACACGACGCCTCCGAGGAGTCCCTCGCCCGGGTCCGCGCGTACCTCCGGTCGATGGCCGAATTGCATCGCCGGCTCGAGGCCGAGGGTCGATACCCGGAGGATCTGGACGTGTACGTGACCGCGGGCGGCAGCGCCTACTTCGACGTGGTCGCCGAGGTGCTCGCCGAACTCGCAGGCGGCAGAACCAAAGTGGTGGTCCGCGCCGGCGCGTACATCATTCACGACGACGGCTTCTACACCGGGATCTCACCGTTCGGCCGTGGCGAAGACACGCAGGCGCGTCGCCTCACGTCGGCGATGCACACGTGGGCCCGGGTGGTGTCCCGCCCCGAGCCGGGCCTCGCCCTGCTCGACGCAGGCAAGCGCGACGTCCCGTTCGACGAAGGACTCCCCACCGCGCAGGCCGTCGCCGGCCAACTCGGGGCGACGCCGCGGCCCCTCGTCGGCGCCGAAGTGACCGCCGTCAACGACCAGCACGCGTTCCTCCGGCTCGATCCCGCACGGCCCGAACACGATCTGCGCGTCGGCGACGTCGTCCGGCTCGGTCTCTCCCACCCGTGCACCGCGTTCGACAAGTGGCGGTGGATTCCGGTCGTCGGCGACGACTCCGACGATCCGGTCGTCGTCGACCTGATCCGCACCTTCTTCTGATCCCCGGCCGAGGACTCACATCRTGACCACTCTGATCCGTTCCGCCACCGTCGTCGACGGGTCGGAGGCGCCGAGGTACCGCGCCGACGTGCTCGTCGACGGCGACCGGATCGCCGAAATCTGGCCCGAAGCAGACCACTCCGAGACCGCACGCCCTCGCGCGGATCGTGTGATCGACGCCGACGGCCTGGTGCTCGCGCCCGGCTTCATCGACATGCACGCCCACTCGGATCTGCAGATCCTGCTGMACCCCGACCATCCGTCGCGGATCACCCAGGGCGTCACCACCGAGGTACTCGGTCAGGACGGGCTGTCCTACGCACCCGTCACCGACGACGTGCTCGCGGTGGTCCGGCGCAAGATCGCGGGGTGGAACACCGATCCCGAGGATTTCGACTTCTCCTGGCGGAGTGTGGGCGAATACCTCGACCGACTCGATCGCGGGATCGCCACCAATGTCGCGTATCTCGTCCCGCACGGGGTGGTGCGGGCGCTGGTGGTGGGCTGGGACGATCGCCCGGCGACGGCGCCGGAGATCGAGGAGATGCAGCGGATCGTGGCGCAGTCCATGGTGGAGGGCGCCGTCGGGCTGTCCGCGGGGCTGACCTACACGCCGGGGATGTACGCGGACAACGAGGAGTTGCTGGCACTGTGCCGGACCGTCGCCGAATACGGCGGCTACTTCTCCCCGCACCACCGGTCGTACGGCGCCGGTGCCATGGAGGCCTACGCCGAAATGGTGGATCTGACGTCGCGGGCCGGGTGCGCACTGCACCTTGCGCACGCCACGCTGAACTTCGGACCCAACAAGGGCCGCGCCCCGGAACTGCTGGCTCTGCTCGACGCGGCCGAGTCCGCCGGCGCGGACATCAGCCTCGACACCTACCCGTATCTTCCCGGCGCCACCACACTGTCGGCGATCCTGCCCAGCTGGGCGTCGGCGGGCAGCATGGAGCAGACCCTCGACCGGCTCCGGGATCCGGTTGCGCTCGAACGCATCCGGGAGCATCTCGAGGTCACCGGATCCGACGGCTGCCACGGCGTGATCGCCGAGTGGCACACCCTCGAGATCAGCGGCGTGCAGAATCCCGAACTCGACGCCTACGTCGGGAAGACCGTCGCGGACATCGCCGTCGCCGAGAATCGCGACCCCTTCGACGTGTGCATCGACATCCTGGTCCGCGACCAACTCGGCAGCGGCATCCTGCAACACGTCGGGCACGAGGAGAACGTGCGCGCGATCATGCAGCACCCCCGGCACACCGGCGGCAGCGACGGACTGCTGGTCGGCGCGAAACCGCACCCCCGCGGCTGGGGAACGTTCGCGCGCTACCTCGGGCACTACAGCCGCGACCTCGGCCTGATGTCCCTCGAGGAGTGCGTCGGCCACCTCAGCGGCCGCGCCGCGACCCGGTTGCGGCTCGTCGACCGCGGATATGTCCGCCGCGGCTACGCCGCCGACCTCGTGCTCTTCGATCCGGACACGGTCGGCGACACCGCGACCTATGCCCGGCCGCGTCAGGCTGCGGCCGGTTTCTCTCACGTATTCGTCCGCGGCCGCCTCGCCCTCGAGGACGGCCGCCTCACCGGCGCGACCGCCGGAAGATCGTTGCGCCGCGAACAAGGAGGAGCAGTCCGATGACCGAGATCGACATCCTGCGTGCCGACCGGGTACTGACGGTGGTGCGTGCGGAGACCATCCCCGACGCCACCGACCTGTGCCATGCGCTCGCCGAGGGCGGAATCCGGACGGTCGAGTTGACGTTCACCACCCCCGACGTGCTCCATCACCTCGGCCGCGCCGCCGACGCCGCCGCCGCAGCGGGCAGCATTCTCGGCGTCGGGACCGTGATGACAGGCGATCAGGCCGCGGCCGCGATCGACGCCGGCGCCCGGTTCCTCGTCACCCCCGGTATCCGCCCGGACGTCGCGAAAGTCGCCACGGGACGGTCGATTCCCGTCTTCCTCGGCGCGTTCACCCCCACCGAGGTGGCGATGGCCGTCGACCTCGGATCCGCCGCGGTCAAGATCTTCCCCGCCAAGCGGCTCGGCCCCGGCTACCTCTCCGACCTGCACGGCCCGTATCCCGGCGTGGAACTCCTGCCGTCGGGCGGGATCAACGATTCCAACGCCCGCGAGTTCCTCGACGCCGGCGCACTCGCCCTGTGCGCGGGCACCAGCGTCGTCCCACCGTCCAGTGTCGCGGCAGGCAACTGGACCGACATCACCGACCGCGCCCGCGCGTTCGTCACCGCGCTCTCGGCCTGAGCACCCTTCCCCTTCTCCCTGGAGACGCAATGACGTCGTTCGTCGACTGGCTGCAGCACGACACAGCCGGACTCCTCACTCTCGCAGCGATATCCATCGCCGTGCTGCTGGTCCTCATCATCAAACTCAAGCTCGAGCCGTTCATCGCGCTGATCGTCGTCGGCGTCGGCGTCGCTCTCATCGCGGGAGTGTCGGTGGTCGAACTGGTGGGCACCCCGACGTCGGCGGCCGACTCCATTCTGGAGAAGGGCTTCGGCGGGATCCTCGGGCACATCACCCCGATCATCGGCCTCGGCACCGTCCTCGGCGCGATGATGGAACGCTCGGGTGGCGCCGACGTGCTGACGGAGCGTCTTCTGAAGTTGTTCGGGCCCAAGGGCGCACCGCTGGCGATGGGTGTCACCGGTCTCGTACTCGGCATCCCCGTCTTCTTCGACATCGGCATCTTCATCCTCGCCCCGCTGGTGTACGTGGCGGCCAAGCGCGGCGGTAAGTCGCTGGTGCTGTACGCGATGCCGATGCTCGCCGGCCTGTCCATGACCCACGCGTTCCTGCCCCCGCACCCGGGCCCCGTCGCCGCGGCCGGTCTGCTGCACGTCGACATGGGCTGGATCATCATCATGGGCCTCGCCTGTGGCATCCCCGCCTGGTTCGTCAGCGGCGTGGTCTGGGGTAGCTGGATCGGCAAGCGCGTGATCATCGAGGTCCCCGACGAGTTCATCCCGGAGGAGAAGGAAGCCGACAAGAACCCGCCGCCACTCTGGCTGATCTCGTTCATCATCCTGGTGCCGATGGTGCTGATCCTCGGCGCGACGGTCGGCAACGTGGTCCTCGAGGAAGGCTCGACGCTGCTGTCGGTCCTCATCTTCCTCGGCACCCCCACGATCGCGCTGACCATCGCCGTCCTGCTGGCGCTGTACCTGCTGGGGACCCGGCGCGGGATCACGGCGCAGGAGATCGGTGCGATGTCTGCGGCGGCGCTGAAGCCGGTCGGCATGATCCTGCTGGTCGTCGGTGCCGGTGCGTTCTTCGGCGCGGTCCTGCGGGCCACCGGAGTCGGACAGGCCCTGGCCGACTCGATGGACGCGCTCGGTCTCCCGGTCATCCTGTCCGCGTACCTGATCAGCTGCGCACTCCGCATCGCCCAGGGTTCGGCGACCGTCGCCATCGTCACCACCGCAGGCGTCATCGAACCGTCGGTCGCGGCCGGGAACTACTCGTCCGCGCAGATCGCCCTGATCGTGATCGCCGTGTCGGCCGGATCCATCATCGCCAGCCACGTCAACGACGGCGGATTCTGGATCGTGTCACGGTATTTCAACATGTCGGTGAAAGACACCCTGAAGACGTGGACGGTGCTCGAAACCATCCTGTCGGTGGTGGGCTTCGCGATGGCCTCGCTGATCTGGGTGCTCGTCTAGGTGCCGGAATCCGCGTCGCGCAGCACCCGGGCGGCTCCGGCGAACGTCCGCACCTGCCGGTCGTCCCAGACATGGGCAGGCACACCACCACCCAGCAGTGTGCGGACGAGGGCGGGGTCGTCGCCGATCGGCACGTCGCTGCCCGCGATCACGATGTTGCCGTAGCGGCGTCCCTTGAGCATCGCGGGATCGGCGATGATCGTGGTGTGCGGGAACACGCTGCCGATGGTCGCCGCCTCCCGGCGCGCGAGGACGAGGTCGCGGGTGTCGCCGCAGTTCACCACGTAGATGCCGCCGGGTGCCAGCACCCGCCGCACGTGCCCGGTGAACTCCGTGGTCGTCAACGGTGCCGGAGTCGTGTTGCCGGCGAACACGTCGCGAACGATCAGGTCGCGGCTCGACTCCGTCAACGTCTCGGTGACCGCCCGCGCCTCCCCCACCCGCAGTCGCAGCAGTGGGGCCCGCGGCAGGTCGAACCATTCACGGACCAGTTCGGCGAGCTTGCCGTCGAGTTCGACCACCACCTGCCGGGCGTCCGGATAGCGGGCGGCGAGATGTCGGGCGAGCGAGCAGGCGCCGCCCCCGAGGTGCAGGGCACGCACCCGCCGATCCGTTCCCCAGTGCGAGGCGACCAGTTCGGCGATCCACCGCATGTACTCGAAATCCAGATACGTGGGGTCCGACAGGTCGATGTGGGAACTCTCGACGCCGTTCACCTTCAGCACCCAGCCGTGCGGGTTGAGGTTGTCCACGGCGAGTTCGCACGTCCCCGTGTCGATCGGGTACACACCGGGGACCGGACCCCCGTCGGATGTCCCGGCAGCCCGACCGCCGCGCTGCCTGCCCATCGTCCGTCTTCCCTACTGCTCGCGCCGCCCGCTCGCGTCTGCTGCGAGAATCGTCCTCCCACGATACCGGTCCGACACGCGGGTGCCCTACCGTGGAGACGCGCACGAGAAGGGAAGACGATGGAACCTCAGGAAGTCGACTTCGCGCACACCGAGGGCGCGGCGAAGCGGCGACGCGAGAAGGCGATGGGACTCGCGCGGTACGTGTGGGATCGCGGGATCAGCGGTCAAGAACTGCTCGACCTGACCGACAGCACGCTGCGCAAACTCGCCCGGGCGGCCGAGACGAACCCGCCGAGCACCATGGAAACCTGGCTCACCGTCGTCGAACTGCTCGATCAGAAGACGGCGTGGGCGCAGCGCCACCCCGACCATCCCGCCGCCACCCCGGCACACCGCGACGAGAAGATCATGTGGGTCACGCCGCCGGTCCAACCCTGGACCTGAACCGCTAGATCTCGCGCCGGCGTTCCCCTGCCTCACCTCACCCCTCCCCCTCCCCCTCCCTCCCGGACGAACGGGGCGCTCGTTCGATCGAACGCAACGAGCGTCCCGTTCGTCGCGGCGGGCAAGGCGGCTGGGTGGAGGTTGATGGCAGGCTAGAGGTGTGAGCACCTCGGACTCGGTCGGCGGTGCCCGGGTGGGAAAACGCACCGGGCGTCCCCGATCGCTGTCCGAGGACGACATCGTGCAGGCGGCCCTCGCCGACAACCTCAGCACCCTGACGATGCCCGCGGTGGCGCGCCGGCTGGGGGTCAGCCACTCCACGATCTACCGCTACTTTCCCGACCGCGAGGCGCTGCTGCGGGCGTGCGTCGATCACGTGGCCCGGTCGATGGACTGGCCCGACCCCGAGTTGGACTGGCGGGAACTGCTTCTCGCGTTCGCGGACCGGTTGTGGGCGAGCTTCGAACGGTACCCGGGGCTGGCGCAGGTGGAGTTGACCGTCCCCGGCACACCGTCCGGGGTGGTGGACTGCATCGAAACACTCGTGCTGTCGCTGCACCGGCAGGGATTCTCCACACGGGACGCGTTGCTGGTCGTCGATTTCGTCGCCGAACTGACCATGACGCAGTTCTCGATGATGGGCGGTCTGGACGACACCGTCAGCCCAACCGATTCGCGGACCGCCCGGGAGGCGTATCAGGACAGCTGGGGCGGCTCGCCGGTGCTGGCGCAGGCCCTCGGCGACGAATCGACGTGGCAGGACCGCGGCTGGATGGAGGACAAACTCGCCCTCGTGCTGGACGGTCTTGCGCTCCGCCGCCTGTGAGTACTTGTCAACGTCCTGCGGTTGACAAGTACTCACGGGATCTCCAGTATTTGATCGTCGGACGCTCCCGGATCGCCGCGGCCGTCGCGGTTGCTGGTGCTGAACCAGACGGTGCCGTCCGGTGTCGCGACGACGGTCCGCAGCCGCCCGTATTCGCCCTCGAACAGCGACTGCGGTTCACCGACCGCACCGTCTGCGCCCACGGGGATCCGCCACAGCCGTTCGCCGCGCAGCGCCGCGACCCACAGCGCGCCGTCGTGGAACGCGAGACCGGACGGGGACGCCTCGCCGGTGGACCACTGGATCACCGGGTCGACGAAGCCCGCCTCGCCGGCCCGTCCCTCGACCTCCGGCCATCCGTAATTGCCGCCGGGTTCGATCAGGTTCAGCTCGTCCCAGGTGTTCGCGCCGAACTCGGTGGCCCACAGCCTGCCTGCGTCGTCCCACGCCAGGCCCTGCACGTTGCGGTGCCCGAGCGACCACACGGGCGATCCGGGAGTCGGATTGTCGGCCGGGATCGATCCGTCGGGGTCGATGCGCAGGATCTTCCCGCCGAGCGAGGACGGGTCCTGGGCGCGCGGCCGGTCGCCGGCTTCACCGGTGGCGACGTACAGCTTGCCGTCCGGGCCGAACGCGATCCGGCCGCCGTCGTGGATCGATCCGGCGGGGATGCCGGTGAGGATCGGGGCCGGCTCGCCGAGGCTGTTGCCGTCGAAGGGCAGGGAAACCACCCGGTTGTCGTCACCGGTGGTCAGGTACGCGTAGATCGTCCGATCCGTCGCGTAGTTCGGCGAGACGGCCAGGCCCAGCAGTCCCGATTCGCCCTGCGCCGACACACCGGGCACCTCGCCGATCACGGTGGCGCTCCCGTCCGCCTGCAGGTGCCGGATGGCGCCGCTGTCCCGTTCCGCGATCAGCGCCGTCCCGTCCGGCAGAAACGCTATCCCCCACGGCACGTCGAGGTCGGACGCCACGACGGCCGGCGCGGCGGCGGACGGCGCGGCGGCCGCGCTGGTCGGCGACACCTGCGCCGAACTCCCCTCGGACTGGCAGGCCGCGCACGCGACAACCAGCAGCGCCGCGGTGGCCGCGAAAAGTCGCTGTCCCATGGATGTCCTCCCGTCGCGCGACCGCACCCTGTCCATACTCCCCCACCGCGCAGCGCAAAGCGTCCTCCCGAGCGCGTCCGGTGCCTAGACTCGAACCATGGCCACGTCTTCCCGAGCCGGTAGGACCACGGTGATCGATGCCCGACGTTCGGCCGGTAAGGCCGCACGCGAAACACTCTCCCGCAAAGCGCAGGGTGCATTCGCCCTTCCCGAGCGCGACCCGGTGGCGGTGATCGAAGAGCAGAACACCACCCGGCTGCAGACCCTCGTGCCGATCCGGGTCGGACGGATGCTCGAATCACCGTTCGCGCTGTACCGCGGGTCGGCCGCGATGATGGCACACGATCTCGCCGACTCACCGGTCACCGGTTGCCAGGTCATCGCCTCGGGCGACGCGCACCTTGCCAACTTCGGGCTGTTCGCCTCACCGGAACGCCGGATGCTGTTCGACCTCAACGACTTCGACGAGTCCTACCCGGCGCCGTGGGAGTGGGATGTGCGCCGCCTCGCCGCGAGCGTGTGGATCCACGGACGCGCCAACTCGTACACCGAGGCGCAGTGCGCCGACGCCACGGGCGCAGCCGTCCGCGCGTACCGCAACACTTTGAGTGCACTGTTTCAGCTGACCGCCACGGAGCGATACTACTTCCAGGAGGAGACGGACGTCCTCGAGCACGACCCGCGCGCGCAGAAGCAGCGGATCCGCGCGATCGCCGAGAAGGCACGCAAACGGACGTCCGAACAGGTCCTCCGGAAGCTGACCACCATGGAGGAGGACGGCAAGCCCCACATCGTCGACCAGTTCCCCGTCATCCGACATTCGACGAAGTACGACCTGGGCCGCATCACCGAGTTGTACCTTCTGTACCTCGACACCCTGCGCGCGGACATTCGACTGTTGCTGACGCAGTACGAAGTGGTCGATTATGCGATGCGCATCGTGGGCGTGGGCAGCGTCGGGACCCGCTGCTGGTTGCTGCTGCTGCAGGGGCCGGCCGGCGAGCCGCTCTTCCTGCAGGCCAAGGAAGCACCGCGGTCGGTTCTGGAGACGCACGGGAAGGTCGCGACCGCACCGGACTCGATCATTCGTGCGGTCGCGAAGAACGGTCAGGGTTCCCGGGTCGTCGGCGCGCAGCGCATCCTCCAGGCGCAGTCGGACCCGTTTCTGGGGTGGGTGCGCGGCGTCGAGGGCGACGACGGACTTCGGCGCGACTTCTACCTGCGGCAGTTCCGCGACATGAAGGGGTCCGTCGACCTGCAGACCCTGGAACCGGCGCAGTCCATGAAATATGCAGCACTGTGCGGCACGATGCTCGCCCGTGCGCACAGCCAGAGCCCCGGATCAGCCTTCGTCGCGGGATATCTCGGCAACGGGGAATCGTTCGACCTGGCGATCACCGCCTGGGCCCGACTGTATGCGGACCAGTCCGAGAAGGATTACGACGCGCTGCGGGCGGCGGTGAAGTCGGGGCGGCTTCCCGCGGAGACCGGTCTGTAGACCGGTACCATGACGGCGTGTGCGAAACAGGTGGCTGCTGAGGTGGCCGAGCAGCCGGCATCGGGTGAACGGTACTTCCTCGAGTCACTGGACCGCGGACTGAGCGTCCTCGAATGTTTCGACGAGCAGCACCGGGAGCGCACGCTGAGCGAGGTGGCGCAGAGCGTCGGGATCACCCGCTCCACGGCGCGCCGCATTCTGCTCACCTTGGTGGACAAGGGTTTCCTGCGTCTCGACGGCCGTAACTTCTCGCTCACGCCCCGGGTGCTGCGGTTCGGTTTCTCGTATCTTGCCGCGCTGCGACTGCCGCAGGTCGCCGATCCGCACATCGAGGCTCTCGCGAAGGAACTGGGCGAGACCATCTCCGTCACCATCCTCGACGGCCCCGACGTGGTGTACGTGGCGCGGGTCCGCTCACCCCGGATCATCCGCATCTCCATCACGGTGGGCATGCGGTTCCCCGCGTACGCGACGTCCACGGGGCGGGTGCTGCTGGCGGGACTGTCGGCCGACGCTCTCGGCGACTACCTGAAGACCACCACGTTCCAGTCGTTCACCCCGCAGACGATCTCGGACGTCGACCAGCTGCGCACCGCGGTCGGGCAGGTCGCCAGGGACGGCTGGTCGATGTCGGAGAACGAACTCGAGGTCGGCATCCGCGGCGCGGCCGTTCCCATCCGCGATCGGACGGGCGCCGTGGTCGCCGCCCTCAACTCCTCGCTGCAGGGCACCCAGTACACGCGCTCCGACGTCGAGGCGACGGTGGTGCCGAAACTCGTCGCGACGGCGGAGCGGATCGGTTCCGACCTGTCGCTGGGCTGACCGCCTACGCGGCGCGCCGGGACTGCTGGTCGACGAGCATCAGCACGTGCGCGTACATGCGCTCGAAATCCGGTGTGACACCGGTGAACAGCTGGAACGCGTCGGCGGCCTGAAAGACGTTCATACCGGCGCCGCCGAGGGTGGGCGCACCGAGCGCGCGGGCCGCCCGGATCAACGGCGTCTCGATCGGCCGGTAGATCACGTCGGCGACCCAGAGGTCGGRGCGCAGCAGTTCCACGGGCACGGGGGTGCCGGGGAATCCGACCATGCCGATTGGTGTGGCGTTGATCAGACCGGACGCCTCCGCGAGCGGCCCGGCGATCTCCGACGCCGGAACCGCGTCGACGACGCTGCCGGGAAACAACTTTCGCATCGTGTCCCGGCAGTGTTCGGCACGATCGGGATCGACATCCGTCACGGTGAGGTGCCCGGCGCCCCGGGACAGCGCCGAGTAGGCGACGGCGACCCCGGCGCCGCCCGCCCCGATCTGCACAACCCGGTCGAGGCTCGCACCCGGCAGTTCGCGGCCCAGGCTGCTGCCGAACCCGGTCCAGTCCGTGTTGTGCCCGACGGCCCTGCCCGCGGTGAACACCACCGTATTGACGGCCTCGAGTCGCGCGGCGTCCGGCGACAATTCGTCGAGGTACGCCATCACCTGCTGCTTGTACGGGTGGGTGACGTTGAGCCCGTCGAACCCCCACTGCCGTGCCAGGTCGATGATGCCCTCGACGGTGGCCGCCGCCCCGTGCAGACGCTCGAGGTCGAGGAGCCGGTACACGTAGTTCATCCCCTGCGCGTGCCCCTCGGCCTCGTGCAGTGCGGGCGAGAACGAACCGTCGATCCCGTCTCCGATGAGTCCGCAGAGCACCGACTGTGCAGCCATGACCGTCGTCTCCTCGTCTACCGGCTCAGTGCGCGTTCTCGAGCTTCGCGGCCGTGGCGGCGTCCGCCACGTCAGCAGCCGAATCGGGTTGCAGTCGCCACGCGATCAGGGCGCTGGCGACGCAGCCGCCTGCCAGGTACACGGCCACCAGGTGCCAGGACCCGCCGCTCGCGGTGACCAGGGCCGCCGCGATGAACGGGGTGAAGCCGCCGCCGATCGCGCTGGCCACCTGGTACCCGACGCCCGCACCGCTGTACCGGTACTCCGCTCCGAACATCTCGGTGAACAGCGGCTGCTGCACGCTGACGACCATGTCGTGGGAGATGTTGACCAGCAGCACGGCCAGGATGACGGTGCCGATCATCGACCCGTGCTCGAGGAAGATGAAGAACGGGAACGCGCACACCGCGCCGATCAGTGCGCCGAGGATGTAGACGCGGCGCCGGCCGTGCTTGTCGGACAGCCAGGCGAACAGCGGGATGGTGCCGATACCCACGGCGCCGACGAGCAGACCGACGTTGAGCATGAAGTTGCGCTCCATCCCCAGTTCCTGCGTGGAGTAGCTGAGCGCGAACGTGGTGACGATGTACATGGAGAACAGTTCGGCGAAACGCAGGCCGATGATCTGGAGGAACGCCTTCGGGTGGTTACGCAGTGCCTCCACGAGCGGGATCCGCTTCTTCTCCTCCGGGCTCTCCTCTTCGACCTTCTCGACCTTCTCGACGAATTCGGGGCTCTCCTGCACTCCAGCGCGGATCCACAGACCGATTCCGACCAGGACGACGCTGGCGACGAACGGAACACGCCAACCCCACTGGCTGAACGCGTCCTCGGTGGTCAGGTTGCTCATGAGCATGACGAATCCGGTGGCGAGGATGAGTCCGACCGAGTACCCGACCTGCACTCCGCTGCTGTAGAACGCCTTCTTCTTCGGCGGCGCGCTCTCGACGGCCATCAGCGCGGCCCCACCCCACTCGCCGCCGACGGCGAAGCCCTGGATGGCGCGCAGCGTGACGAGCAGCACCGGCGCCCACCAGCCGATCGACGCGAAGGACGGCAGCAGTCCGATCAGCGCGGTACTCGTGCCCATGATCAGCACGGTGAGGATCAGCATCCGCTTGCGTCCGATGCGGTCGCCGTAGTGGCCGAACACCACGCCGCCGAGCGGGCGGAACAGGAATCCGACGCCGAACGTCGCGAACGCGGCGAGGGTTCCGATCGCCGGGCTGACGTTCGGGAAGAACTCCGAGTTGAACACCAGTGCCGCGACCAGCCCGTAGAGCAGGAAGTCGTACCAGTCGATGACCGCGCCGACGAAGCTGCTCAGCGCTGCTCTTCGCGCCTGCTTCTCGGCCGCCGGGGTGAAGGCGTGATCGCTCATTCCGATGTCCCGTCTACGTTGATGCCGGACCCAGTGTGTTCGTATGTCGAACGCGTGTCCGCTGGTTGAATAATGTGACGGTAGCCATAGCGTTTCCGCCTTGTCAAGGCCGCATAGATGCGTGGTACTGCCGATTCGTCTATCCCGGCCGCTCCAAATTCACCGAATCGGCGGTTCCGCGGCCGTCGCGACTCGTCCACACTTTCTCGAATCAGCGACCCACATCACATCCGGAGTAGCGCCGAAGGGATTTCTCCATGTCAGGAACCACCGATCCGCAACTTCAGCACACACTGAAGAAGCGGCACCTCTCGATGATCGCTATCGCGGGGGTGATCGGAGCAGGCCTCTTCGTGGGCTCCGGGGTCGCGATCCGCGAGACGGGCCCCGGCGTTCTGGTCGCCTACGCACTCGCAGGCATCGTCGTCATCCTCGTGATGCGCATGCTCGGCGAGATGTCGACCGCCAACCCCGAGACCGGTTCGTTCTCCGCGTACGCGGACCAGGCGATCGGCCGATGGGCGGGATTCAGCATCGGCTGGCTCTACGCGTGGTTCTGGATCATCGTCCTCGGCATCGAGGCGACAGCGGGCGCCGTCATCATGAACCGGTGGATCCCCGACGTCCCGCAGTGGAGTTGGGCACTGATCCTGATGGTGCTGCTCACGCTGACGAACATCGCGTCCGTGAAGTCGTTCGGCGAGTTCGAATTCTGGTTCGCGTCGATCAAGGTCGCGGCGATCGTCATCTTCCTGGGACTCGGCATCCTCGCGATCTGCGGATTCCTGCCCGGTGTCGAAGCACCCGGACTCACCAACCTCACCGGTCACGGCGGGTTCTTCCCCAACGGGGCAGGTGCCGTCTTCGCGGCGGTACTCGTGGTCGTGTTCTCCTTCTTCGGCGCCGAGATCGCCACCATCGCGGCCGGTGAATCCGCGAACCCCGTCGCGGCGGTGCGCAACGCCGTGCGGTCCGTCGTGTGGCGCATCCTCATCTTCTACATCGGGTCCATCGCCATCGTCGTGACGCTGTTCCCCTGGGACGACGCCTCCGTCGCGCTGAGCCCATACGTCGCGGTCATGGATTCGTTCGGCATCCCGGCGGCAGGCAACATCATGGACGTCGTCGTGCTCACGTCCGTGCTGTCCTGCCTGAACTCCGGCCTGTACACGGCGAGCCGCATGATCTTCTCGCTCTCCCGCCGCGGCGACGCCCCGGCCTCGTTGTCGGAGATCGGCTCGTCCGGCGTTCCGCGCCAGGCCGTGCTCGTCTCGACGGTCGTGGGGTTCCTGACAGTGGGCCTCAACTTCCTGTACCCGGACACCGTGTTCCTGTTCCTCGTCAACTCCTCGGGCGCGATCGCCCTGTTCGTGTGGCTGGCGATCTCGGTGTCGCAGCTGCGCATGCGGCGCCGGCTCGAGACCGAGGGCAAGGACCTCACGCTGAAGATGTGGTTGTTCCCCTATCTGACGTGGTGCACCATCGCCGCCATCATCGCGCTCTGCATCGGCATGCTCGTGCTGCCGGAGACCAGGAGCCAGATGTACGTCTCGATGGGCCTCGCCGTCGTGGTGGTCGGAATCGGGATCTACCGTCAGCGGACCCGTCAGGTCGGCGACGCGACTCCGGATCCCACGACCTCCGGCGAAGAAACCGTCGACGCCCTCCGCCCCTGAGCCGGTCCCGCATGTTCGTATAACGAACAGTAGTGCGCTCACTGAACTCGGCGTACAGTCCGCCGAGGGAAGGCCGGACCCACCGGCCCCAGGAAGGACCGAAGCTCATGAGGTGGGCGATTCTCGGCGCGAGCAACATCGCTGCCACCCGCGTGCTCCCCGCGCTGCGCGAGTGCGGGGAGACCGCGGCAGTCGTGCTCAGCGGTGACGCGGCGCGCGCAGAGGACTACCGGCGGACCCACGACATCGAGTCCGCCACCGACGACCTGCGCGAGGCGGTGGGCGGGGACGTCCAGGCCGCCTACATCTCCTCCACGAACGACAAGCACTTCGACCACGCCATGGCCGCGATCGACGCGGGTCTGCACGTGCTGTGCGAGAAGCCGCTCTCGTTCGACGTCACTCAGGCACAGAAGATGGTCGACGCGGCCGCGGCCGCGGGGGTCGTGTTCGCGACGAACCATCACCTCCGCACCCACCCCGTTCATCGAGCGGCGCGGAAGATGCTGGCGGAGGGCGCGATCGGCGACATCCTCTCCGTGCGCGTGAGCAACACGATCCTGCTGCGCCAGGCCCTGCGTGGGTGGCGCCTCGACGGCGTGGGCGGCGGCGTCGTCCTCGACCTCGCGGTGCACGACATCGACACGCTCCGCTTCGTGACCGGGATGGAACCGACCACGGTGACGGCGGTGGGGGTGTGCCAGGGGCTCAGTGACGGTCCGGCGGATGCCGCGATGACGAGCGGCGTCCTCGGCACGAACACCCTGTTCTCCCTCCACGACGCGTACACGGTCCCCGGTGGCGTCACCGGATTCGAGATCCACGGGAAGTCGGGCACTCTCGTCGCCACCGACTGCATGCGCCCCGATCCCACCGGGACGCTGCGCATGATCACGAACGGGCAGGACACGGCCGTCCCGCTCGAGGCCGTCGACAACCTCTACGCACCGGGGATCCGGGCGTTCGTCGACGCCGTCCGCGGGGACGGTGAACCCGTGGCGACGGGACACGACGGACTGCGTTCGGTGACCGCCGCGCTGGCGATCCTGCAGTCGATCGACGGGGGCCGGACGGTCCGACTCTGAGCGCAGGTTGCTACATGATCAGCCCGCTGGGCCGACGCCGCAGCGGCGACGGTTCCTGCACGGGCATCTGGTTCGGCGGAACCGGGTAGGGCGCACCGGCGTTGAGCGTCCCCGCGGCCACGTTCGGCCCGCACTGCGCGATCGCCGCCTGCAGGCGTGGCCCGGGGTCGGTCATCGCGGGAACACCGGAGTTCGGTGCCGACGAGAAGTCGAACGCGGACGTCATGTCGCCGACGGCGCCGCGGCGCCAGTCGGTGAGGTTGGGGACGGGCACGCCGAACCGCTTCTCCAGCAGCCGCAGCTGCGACGTGTGGTCGAACGTGTCGGACGCGACGAGGCCGCCGCGGCTGTACGGCGAGATGATCAGCGACGGTACCCGGAAACCGAGGCCGATCGGACCCGGATTGTTCTCGCTCTCCGACACCGTGTTCAACGGGACCGTCAGGTATTCGCCCGGGGTGCCCGGCGGCGGGGTGGGCGGGGTGACGTGGTCGAAGAAGCCGCCGTTCTCGTCGTAACTGATGATCAGCGCCGTCTTCTCCCAGATCGCCGGGTTGGACGTGAGGATGTCGAGCACCTCGACGATCCCGACCGCACCCGCGGCCGGGGGCAGCGCCGGGTGCTCGCACGTGAAGATGTTGGGGACGATCCAGGACACCGCGGGCAGGGTGCCGTTCGCGACGTCGGCCCGGAAGTCGTTCGGGTACGTCGGATCGAGGCCGCGGCGAGCGAGTTCCGAATTCGGGTCGCTATATTGCGTGAAGCAGCCGAGCATCCCGTCGAGCGCGACACTCGACACCGGCCCGAGGTCCTTGTTCGCGTACACCTTCCAGCTGACGCCGGCCTCCTGCAGGTTCTCCGGATAGGTGCGCCAGGAGTAGGCGAACCTCGGGATCACGGTCGGCGTCTCGACGAGCGGACCGCCCGCCAGCCCGTCCGGGTCGATCGTTCCCGTCATCCAGTAGAGCCGGTTCGGGTCCGTCGGCCCGAGCACGGAGCAGAAGTAGTGGTCGCAGATCGTGAAGGCGTCGGCGAGGTCGTAGTGCACCGGGATGTCGGCCCGCGTGTAGTAGCCCATCGTGGCGGGACCGTTGAGCGGCCCCTCGTGCGCGATGTGCACCGGCATCCACCGGTCCATCGCGCCGCCGTTCCACGCGTCGTGCTGCGGACCCCACGAATGGGTGGGGTCGTTGATGCATTCGCCGTCGAGGTGCGTGCCCTGCGTGGTGTCGAGCCGGAACGGGTTGAGAAACCCGGTCGGCGTCGGCCCGACGCCCGGCGTCCAGCCGTACTGCTGCCACGCCGGCGACGGGTCGTCGAAGCCGCGCACCCCCGACAGCGTGCCGTAATAGTGGTCGAACGAGCGGTTCTCCTGCATGAGGTAGACGAAGTGCTCGATGTCGTTCAGCGACCCGCTGCCACCCGGATCCTGCGCGTACGCCCGGTCGATCACCGGGCCCGCCCACGAACTGAGGAATACGGCGCCGCCTGCCGCTGCGGCGGAGGCGAGGAACTTGCGTCGTGAGATGTCCGATGCCGGGGTCACGGATCGTGACGCTAGTCGCTGCGGACGCCGCCCGCCCGGTGAATGCGCACGTTGCCCTACTGCGGGCCCACCGGCACATCGCCTTCCAGCGTGATGCGGTGCATGACGCGGTGCTGGGTTCCGTAGTCGCGGTTCGCGTAGTGCGCGGTACTGCGGTTGTCCCACAGCACGAGGTCGCCGAGGCGCCAGCGGTGCCGCACGACGTGCTCCGGTTTGGTGAGGTGGGCGTACAGGAAGTCGAGGATCCCCCGGCTCTCCGCCTCGGAGACTCCGGCGATGTGGGACGTGAAGCCCGGGTTCACGAAGATGCCCTTGCGGCCCGTTTCCGGGTGAACCCGCACGACGGGATGCTCGACGGGCACGAGTGCGGTGACTTCCTCACCGTCCCAGACGTTTCCCTTGCCGCCGCGCTTCTGCGCGAGGTAGTACCCGAATTCGCGGTTGCCGTCGTGGACCGCGGTCAGCTGGTCGATCATCTGCCGGATCGGCAGCGACAGCGACTCGTACGCCAGTTGGCTGTCGGCCCAGTTGGTGTCGCCGCCGTGCGGTGGGAGGACGACGGGACGGAGGATCGACCCGAGCGGCGGCCGCTTCATGAACGTGACGTCGGTGTGCCACACGTCGGCGAAACCGTTGTCCTGGCTGTCGAGCGCGTACACCTCCCGGGCCACGTTGCCGCTGTCGTGGACGGGGTGGCCCGCGGTAAGCCGACCGAGCCGGCGACCGAACTCGATGTGGCCCGAGTCGTCGAGCGACTGGCCCCGCAGGACCAGCACCTTGTGCTCGGTCAGCGCCGAACGGATCGCGGCCACCTCGGCGTCGGTGGCGGACGCGACGTCCAGTCCGATGATCTCGGCCCCGAACGACGGGCCGAACTTGTCGAGCGTCAGCGACGCTGTCCTGGTTTCGAATGCAGTGCTCATGATGTCTTTCCGCCAAGGTGGATCGTGCCTGGGTACGGGAGCACCGGCCCGGACCTGCGAACGCGGAGGATGCGTGAGGAATTACCGGATGCCGGAGCCTACCGAGGAATGGACAGCACGCGGTACGCGCGCCGGGGCCATCAGCAACAACAGATGTTGGCGCACGTACGGCACAGGTCGACGGTCAGGCGTCGCACCAGGTGAGTCGTATGCACGAAGCAATTCCTACCGGATGGGAGGGAAATGAGCAAGCTCGCGGCAATCGCGTGCGATCAGCTCCAGCGCGCCTGACCGCCGTCGAGCGGGATGGTGGCCCCCGACAGGTAACCGGCGTCGGGACCCACGAGGAAGACGACGGCGCGCCCGATGTCGCGTTCGCAATCACCGATCCGGCCGAGCGGAATCGACTTCACGAACTCGGCGGCCTCCTCCGGATTGGTCTCCGTCCACCACTTCAGCCCCGGGGACAGCGCGTGCGGCGCAATGGCGTTGACGCGGATGCCGTCCGGGCCCCATTCGCTGGCCGCGGTCCGGGTGAGCGAGCGCATCGCCTCCTTGGTGGCCGCGTACAGCCCGTAACCGCTCGTGTCCCAGCGCACCGCCGACGAGCTGACGAGATTGATGATCGAGCCGCCGCCGCGCGCCTTCAGGTGCGGGTAACACAGCTGCATCAGGAACAGGGTGGCCACCGGGCCGACGGCCATCGCGCGGTCGAGAAGCTTCGGCGTGATCTCCAGGAGCGGTCCGAGCGCGCTCGCGTTGGCGTTGTTGACGAGGATGTCGATCCCGCCGAACACCTCCACGACGCGGTCGACCATCGGTGCCAGCTGATCGCGTTTGCTGACGTCGCAGACGATCGGCTCGGCCACGCCGCCAAAGTCGGCGATGGCGGCGCACGTGTCGACGAGTTTCGCCTCCGTGCGCCCGACCACCGCGATCCGCGCACCCTCCTTGGCCAGCGCGAACGCCATCCCGGCGCCCACGCCCTGCCCGGCGCCGGTGATCAGTGCGACCTTGCCGTCCAATGTCCCCATCACGAGTCCCCTCGGTCCGATTGCGCGTCGGCTGCCCACCGGTTGGCCGTCAGCCGGAAGCTGGGAATGTCGGACAGCGACATCACCGCCTCGTACGTCCGCTCGTATCCGGTGTGGGCGATCCGCCATCGACCGTCCGGCCCGCGGACGTAGCGGTCGGAGTAGAACGCCGCCCCCCGCAGCACCATGTCGTGCTCCGGGATCAGCACGGTGTCGGAGAGGAACCACCGCCCCGTCGCCGTGTCGCCGTCGACGTCGATCTCCGGGTGACCGCAGTGATGCTCGGTGATGGTCTGCGGCCCCAGATTCGACTTCATGAACGCGACCAGGGCGTCCCGCGACTCGAACGCGAGATGCTCGCCGTAGTTCGCGGTCGCGTCGGGAAGGAGCGTGTCGGCGAACTCGTCCCAGCACTTCGTGTCCAGGGCCCGCAGATACGTGTACTTGAGCCTGCTGATCGCGGCGACGGCCTCGAGATCCACGGCATTCACCCTTCGTCCACCCCCGAAACTGACACCTGTTCTATCACGGATCGGCAGGATTGGCGTCGGATCCGACGATCCATGCGCTACGACCGGGCGGGTCGAGGATCAGATCGGCCACAAGCGCAGTCCAGCCGGTTTGGTGGGACGCGCCGAGACCGGCACCGTTGTCGCCGTGGAAGTACTCGTAGAACAGATGGTTGTACTTCCATGCGGAGTCGGTCTGGAGTAGTTTCTCGCCGCCGTTCACCGGCCGGTTCCCTTCGGCGTCCGGCAGCCAGATGCCGACGAGGCGGTCGGCTAGGTCGTCGGCGACCTGCCGGAGGGTGAGGCGTCGCCCCGAACCGGTGGGGTAGTCGATGGTGAAGTCGTCACCGAAGAACTGTGCGTACTGCAGCAACGCCCGGATCACGAGGTAGTTGACGGGGAACCAGACGGGGCCCCGCCAGTTCGAGTTGCCGCCGTACATCGAAGTGCGGGACTCGGCCGGCTGGTAGTCGATCACCGCGTCCGGTGTGCCCGGCAGGGTGTATGGCGACTCGAACTGCTTGGACAGCGAGCGCAGCCCGTGCGGTGAGAGGAAGGCGTCCTCGTCGAAGAGTGTCGCGAGCACGGTTCGAAGCTGCTGCTCCGTCAGCAGCGACAGCAGCAGTCGGCGCTCGGTGTCGGCGGTCCGCACCCGCCACGACTGATCCGAGCCCGTTCCCTTCGCGCGCACCATACGAGCGAAGCGCTTGCTCAGCCGTTGCGCC
>NZ_JBFUHV010000146.1:0-23011 GCF_056402215.1 Rhodococcus sp. P4_B6
CGCCGTGACCTGTGCGGACAGCCCCGTCAGGTCCGCCATCTCCCGCAGCATCCCCACCCCGGCATGCGACACCACGCCCCGTCCGTCGGCGGAGACTTTCACCCGTGAACCCGCTGCGATACTCTTCACCTGCGAAGTGCCTTCCCGTCAGCATTATGGAACCCTAGAGAAGTCCCATTATGCCGTGCAGGACAGGCACTTTCGCTTATCTGCACACCCCGGTCCGCGCTCCCGCACGAAAAATCCAGGCTAACCACACTACGGTGGCGGGCCGTCACCACCACAGGCCCGCACCGACGGCCGCAAGGCGCCCGCGGCACGAAGTCCACGACACCCGAAATCGCCTCTTACGCGCCCCGCCGTCCCTTCACGCACCCGACTTCTTGTTACGCAACACCACCAACGGCAGCACCAGAGTGGCCACCGCGGTCACCAGCCACACCACCAGAGTCGCCAGAATCCACGTGCGCCACCCATCGATACTCAAACCACCGACCAGCGATGCGATCACCAACGCCACCAACGTCGACACGAGCCCGACACCACCGAGAAACGCCGACGCGTTCTGCGCCACCACCTTCCCGATGAACGGAGACAGCACACTTTGCGCCACCGCAAACACCACCACCGCGGTGACAAATCCCGACGCAGCAATCGAAACCCCCGGCAGGAGCCACTGCGCCACCAGCAAACCGATCGCCGCCGACCCCAAAAAGACCACGACCCGAAGAAGGAAACGAATCATCCGAAACGCCCTCTCTACCATAACAATCAGCGCGAATTGGAGATTGCGACAACGTGCACGCGGATCCACCACATGCCCATCTCCCCCTCCCCCGGGATGGCCCCGTCCACACCCTCGACTTCACCGCAGCCTCCAGTTCCGACGTTACGCCAACTGCACCACAATCACGGTGCTCGCACCGCCCGGTGACCGCCGCCTGACGGCGCACAATCGTCCGCGCGAATACCCCGCCACACCGGCACCGATCCGCACCGCGGCACCCCACACGGCGAGATGACCTCCGTAACCGTTGAACGTCGGCATGTCCGCCTCAGTGACCCCTCCGGCGACTTTCCGATCATGACGAAGAACACCTTCAGTCGTACGCGGTGGCCGGCACCGTGCTCGGCAGGGATCGGGCCGCGACCGTGCCCAGGTAGTCGTCGAGCATCCGACGCCCGAACCATGGGAACGCCGCCATCGTCGAGCAATCGCTCGGAACTCTCGCCCCCGGTGAGCAGTCCGCCGCCGTTCCCCGACCATGCACCGAAGCCCAGAGCTCGGCCGACAGTCGGATCAGGCCAGGCTTCCGGCACCGCTGAGGGTGACGAACTCGACGCCCGCCGAACGCAGTTGCGGCACAGCAGCAGCGAGACCCTCCGCGGTCCCGCCCGCCGGGCGGTTGACGTGCATGATCACCACTGAACCGGGCGCCGTCGAGGTGACCGCGGCCTGCACCTTCGCGGCGGGCAGGGTGGCCCCCGCATCGCCGTTCACCGTGAATCCCATCACCTGCTCGCCGAGATCCCGGACGATGGCCGCCGCCACCTCATCACAATGCGCCGCGCCGGGGCGGAACCACCGCGGCGGCCGGCCCATGATCTCGAGCAGCCGGTTGTGGTTCACCCACACCTCGTCGATCACCTCCGCCGGCGACCTGGTGCCCGCGATGCCGTACGCGGATTTCCCGGTCACCGATAGCGGCAGGTGCCGGGTGCCGTGGTTCGCCAGCTCGACAAGTGGGTTTCCCGCCAGCTGCGCGGTGAGCCCGGGGTTCGCATCGATCCAGCGGCCGTTCACGAACACGGTGGCCGGCAATCTCTCGCGTTCGAGCAGTCCCAGCAGATCCGCATCGACGCCATCGCCCTGAGGTCCACCGCAGGCGTCGAAGGTCAGCGCGATCCGATGCTCCGCCGCCGCGAGCCTGGTGGCGGTGCCGGTGACAGCGACACCCCATTCGTGCGGTACGGCACCCGCATACTTCGCCGCGATCGCCGCCGTATCCGGCGGCAGGGGCGGGGCGGGGCAGGGAGCCAACCGTCGGGGATCACCCCGTCCGGGACCCCGGGAATCGGCGACGCCTCAGCGACCGCGGGACCGGCGAGGTCGACGTAGCTCTGCATCGCAACAGCCACACCCCCGCCGAGCAGCCCCAGCAACACCGCCCGACGATTCGCTCGCGCATACATGCGCCGAGACTAAACCGCCCGCCAGAGCGGGCCCTCACCGATCCCGGAACAACTCCATGAACACAACCCGAACAGCGTGCCCGCACAACGACAGCGCCACCGCCGGGCTCACTTGCCGGGTCTGACGCATTCGTGCCTCCGACGCCGGCGAAACCCTTGTGGAGCCACCGCGGGCCGCGGGCGGCCCGTGCCGACCCCTCACTCAAACCGGGCCGGCTCGACTCGCAGTGCGGCGGACCCGGTGGCGATTCGACAACCACGGGTGGCGCGCGCTTGACCAGTAGTTGGTGTCGGTACTCGTATCGGCGGCGGGGTTCCCGATGAGGGAAAAGATGACAGGAGAGGACAGAACAATGGCCCGGAATCCGAGCGCCCCATCCGGGCAATCGCGCTGCCCGGATGGGGCGCGGCATCCGAGCAGACCGACGGGGAGGGCGGCCCAAGCCAGGACTTCTGTAGATCCCGGGAAAGCGTCACCCCCATCGGGTACCACACCCCGCACAGACAATGTCGAGCAGATCACCGTTGCGAACACGATAACAGTGAACGATGCGACGAAACATATTCGTGTCGCAGACTTTTCGAGTTTCTCGGTACGAATTGTCCGAGACGTCCGGTAACGTAGCCGCTCTCAGTGAATTGTCAACGATCATCGCGTACCGTTCAGCCGCCATCTCTGTGGCCAAAGCGAAACCCACTGCCCCGCAGCGTTGGAACCGCACCGCGTCTCGGTGATTTCCCCGGGGTTGTCGATGGCCATTTTCTGGGCGATCTGGCAAGGAAACTTCCGACATTCCTAGATCGTGACGCCTCGTGCACGGAGTCCATCCGCGAATCACTCAATCCAATGGCACACGGGATGGCCTGGTCACGCTCCGCGTGACGAACCGCCACGGCCGGTGGAAGCCATCACAACTGGTCGGGTGTTCGACATTTTTGGTCGCCGGTTCAAAGCGATACCTTCAACGGGACCGACCCGAAGTAGATCGCCGAGTCGGGCGACGATTCATCACGCAGAGTCGGTCCTCAATAGTCGTCCCGACTCGTCGGATGTCGGAGCCGCCTGCGACGCTGAGACGCCGACCCGGCTGAGCCCGCCACGGCGTATTCCCGCGCTCGTCCCCCAATTGACTCCTACTGGGGCGCTGAGCTGTATAACACCCGAGGTTTAACACATGGGGTGGGACCGACCGAGGTGCGACCGGAGAATGCCGCCGCCCTGACCACCGACAGCAACACCATCGCCCCGGTCACCACCATCCAGATCGGCAACGGATACAGAATGATCCGCTCGGTCACGCCGAAATGCACACTCGGAACGGCAAGAAGTACGCCACCGGCAAGTCCGGCGAGAGCGCACACCGTCGACCAGATCGCCGTCCACCGCCTCCGGTCCCACAATCCCCACGCGACGAGGCCGAGCACGACGTGCCGGGCCACGAACGCGGGCAACACCGCAGCGAGATGGATCATGGGGCCGTAGTTCGTGGGAAACAGTCCCGTCGCAGCGGTGCTCAATCCGGTGACCACTGCCAGCGTCATCGTCCATCCGTGTAGGCGCCCGGAAGGTAGGTGCCCGCGCAGCAGAATCGCGCCGACCGTCATCAACAGTCCCATGGCGACGAACGAAAGGTTCATGAAGGAATGGAGCGGTGAACACACCTGGCTGCAGTTGGTGACACCGAGATCGCTGATCGAGTTGTAGACGAAGCTGTACGGCGTCCTCCACGCCTCTGCGGTCAGGGTTTCCGACAACAGGTACCCGATGGCAAGGGTCCACACGATGCCGCCCGCAACCCGTCGATAGTCGTACGTCGTCATACTCTGCTTCCTGCGAATGCGCGGGGAGGGAGCCGCCGGGTGCACACACGATTCCTGGAGCCCGGCAGCTTCGATCCCAATCGAGGGTACCCGATTCGTGACAGTTCTGTTATATAACTGTTACATAATGGGTGCTGTTCGCTTACCGCCGATTCGCAGGTTGTTCACAGCGACCTCACAGCGTCGACGCTTAATCTGGACCGGCCCCCCACCGTACGGAGTTCGACATGACCGCGCCCGCCACCATGCCCGGCACGGCCAGGCCTGGAATCGCTCTTGTCTCGCCGGAGCACTGCCGCGCTTTTGCCATACGTGCACGCCGTTACTTCACCGGCGCACCCGCGACGCTGGTGTACCTGTTCACGCTGCTGGTCACGTGGTGGACCATGCAAGGCACCGATCCCAGCCTGACGCATCATCTCATCGTCAGCGCATCGACGAACCTGCACAACATGCGTGCCGACCCGTTGCAGGTCCTCGTCGCCTCCGCGTTCTGGACCGACTCCACGGGGTTTCCCTGGCTGATGATTGCCGGATTTCTGCTCGTGATGGTCGCCGCCGAACGTCGGCTCGGCACCCGCCGCTGGATCGCCACCTTCGCTGCCGGTCACGTCGGGGCAACCTTGGTCACCGTCACCGGCATCGCCTGGGCGCTCGATCACAACTTGCTGGCGGTGAATATCGCGCGCACCGCGGACGTCGGCACCAGCTACGGCTTCTACGCCGTGGCGGCCGCGTTCACCATGCAATTCACCGGCCGCAGCCGGCTGATCTGGGCGACCGCGCTGATCGGCTATCTGACCCTGGCTGCGTCGTACGGGCAGTCCTTCACCGATTATGGGCACCTCGCCGCGATCGCCATCGGCTTCGCCACCCACCCTGTCGCCACGCTCGTCTCTCGCCGGTGGGCGCGCTCACGCCTCTCGGAACGGGCTCCCGCCATCTAATCCTCCCGGGGGATCGCCACCGGACTCGCACGGCTTCTGTCGCCCGGGACATCGAGCGCACGGTGATCACATGCCGTGGGTGCTCCGGACTATGCTCGAGTTCGCGCAGCAGCTGTGCCGGATACATCCGCAGATAATGGGTTTCGGTGGCGTAGGCGGGTCCCCGCACCTCTCGCAGCAGCCTTCGTCCGACGAGTTTGCCTCAGCTGCACGCCCGAATTTTCGAGCATGCCCATGCGGTCGATGCCACGGGAATTTCGGGGCCGACGCACCGAGACACGGCACTTCCCACGGCCTTCGGCACCCGGCTCACTATACGGACCAGTCGACAGCCGCCTATCGCAGGACACGTGTCATCGGGTATGCGGGCAGCTCCCACCGGCCCAATGGGGTTGGCACCGGTAGGAGCCGCTTTCACCGACCGGTCATCTCTCGCCAAGGAACGGCGGCCGGTGGGCTGCCTGGTATCGGTTGCATCGATGGACAGCATCTGAATGCTATTCCAGCGCAATCTCATACGGAACCCGACAACTCGTGATTCTTAGCGGAGTCTCAGTAACGCCGGATCCGCAGGGGCGACCGAGTCGGTAGCCGGCACCACACAGTACGCAAAGCGGACATAGCGCGTCACTCTCAGCGAATTCTCAACGTGCGCAGCGTAGGGTGGTGCGCACCGAACGCGAGAATATGCACGGTGAATACATTTGCATTCCAGCAGCTTTGGAGAGAGACCACTCTCGCCGGGCGATCCGAGACACGAATGCGGCATGACAGTGTCATGGCCCTTCTCGGTCATGATCCTTCTCGTCGTCGACGATGAGGATCGAGGCCGCCAGGCAGGCCTCGAAAAGACCCGCTGGCCCACCGGGAGGACATCGTCCACGAGAGGCACCGATCGCGAGCCCCCTGGGGGTGTGGCGTCGATTCACCTCTCGGTGTCGACCGATACCCGCTGCGCGGGCGCGGGTGAGGCCGACGTGCGCCCAGTCCGCCAATGCGGTAGTCGTCCACCCGTCCCGGTGGTCTCGCGTCGTGTGGTGCAAGAGTGGGCGCGTCCCTCTGCGACGGAGGGCGAAGCCCCGACCTCGTGCCGGCCAACGAGCGGCGTGGCACGCAGGTGACCGGTTGCCGACGTCGGCCTCGACGCCGAGCCGTCGTCCAGCACCTGCCCGCAAACCTGACGCCCTTCCCGGCCGCCTCACCGGCCACCGAGACTGTGACGCGCGTCCTCGCCGGGGATGGCGGCTGCATGTCGGCGCAGACCGGCCGCACGGACCCCGGCGGCCTCATCGTTGAGCAGGTGCGCGGCAGGGCCACGCTGGCAGCGATAGGAACCGGCACGAGCGATAGGACCGGTTCAAATATCGGGCTCTGCCTTCCACTTGGGTGGATCTAAAGGGGTTCCGATGGCCCCTTCTTTCCACCCTGTTTCACGTACAGGACGTAGGCGACGACCCCGACCAGAATGAGTATCCCGACGATTTCCATTCAGGGCGGATACCCGATCCCCCGGGTTCCACGCGATACGTGACGGATACGGACCTGACCGCCGTCGGCCGACAGCGAAGTCGACGTCCGCGTCGGTATTGGCGGTCGTCTCGCCGCCTCCAACTGCCGGAACACGGTGGTTTCTCCCCGCCACCGCGACGCCACTCGCGCACTATGCACCTGCCCCGGTGGAGCGAGGATGCGCGGCAGGGTCTGCTGGAGGAGCATTCGAAGGGTGGATGAGGTTTCGCTGATCGGCTCCATCGGGTCGTTGACCGTGGCGACCCGCGGTATCGCGGGGGCCGGTGAGGTCCTGCTGCAGGTGCGGGGGTCGAAGGAGGCCTACCTGGCATGGTCGGACCAGCCCCTGCCGAAGGGCACCGAGGTACTGGTGATAGATGTTCGCGGCTCCCGGACGGTTCAGGTGGAACCCTGGCCCGGTGTGGATTTCTGACAAGCCTCATCGACACACACAGCGGATCGGCAAAGGAGTCCAACATGTTCGGCTACAAAGTTCCCGCACCGGACGAGGCGATGCTGGTCTCCGGGGGCCGACCCGAAGGCGACGCGCCGTTCCGCGTGGTGACCGGTCACGGCGCCTTCATCATGCCGTTGTTCCGCAAGGTCCGGTTCCTCACGTTGGCAATGTGCGAGGCCGAGGTCGAGGAACGATGCGTCACCCAGCAGGGAATCACCCTGAACGTGCGTGCCGTCATCGCCTTCAAGGTCGGCAACGACAGCGAAAGCATCGTCAGCGCCGGGCAACGATTCCTGTCGGACCAAAGTCAGATGTCGGTCCTGACCGGGCGAATCTTCGCCGGTCACCTGCGGTCGATCATCGGGTCGATGACCGTCGAGCAGATCATCAAAGAACGACAGAAGCTGGCTTCGGAGGTACTCGACGGGTCCAAGGAGGAAATGATCAAGATCGGACTGACCGTCGATGCCCTGCAGATCCAGTCCATCGACGACGGTGCACTCGGCTACATCCTCGCGATGTCCGCACCGCACAACGCGGCCATTCAACAGCAGGCTCAGATCGCCCAGGCCAAAGCCAATCAGGCGGCCGCCGAGGCCGAGCAGGAATCACAACGAAACCAGGCCGAATTCGCTCGGCAGACCGCGATCGTGCGGGCTCAGTACAAGGCCGAGGTCGACAAGGCACAAGCTGTGGCCGCACAGGCGGGACCACTCGCCGAGGCGCAAGCCCAACGAGAGGTGCTCGCCATGCGGACCGAGCTTGCCCAGCGTGCCGCCGAGTTACGTCAGCAGGAGCTGATCTCGGAGGTCGTCAAGCCCGCCGAGGCCGAAGCCGAACGCGTCCGGATCCTGGCGGTCGCCGACGCCGAGAAGATGAAGATCCAAGCCGAAGCGGCCGCCTCACACAACCGGGTGGCCCTGGACCGGATTCTGATCGACCAGTTACCCGAAATCGTCAAACAGGCCGCCCAGGGCCTGTCTGGGGCGAATCTGACAGTACTCAACGGAGCCGACGGCCTCGGTGAAATAGCAACCGGCCTGGTCGGGCAGGGGCTGGCCATCTATGACTCGCTGCGCGATGGATTCAGCCAATCCCCGTCCCAGGACGAGCCCGACACAATCGGACTCAACACGCCACCCACACGCCAGCCGTGAAGACGATGTGCCCGACAACGGGCACCGACGACACTCGCAACGCCGCCCGAGGTGCCGCGCGAAGTAGAGGAGCACCTGAACAAAGCGACCACGAAGGAACCTCGACTGGCGAACGCCAGCACAGCTTTTCGTAAAGGGTCTGGCACCACGAACCGCGAGTGTTGCAACAACTACTCGAATTCGCGTTTGACCCCCGCCTGCCGGAATGGGGTCGAACGCAGATGCCGTTGATGCGGATCGGCGAAAGACCACCGACCTCCTCACCGGCGTCTTACCCGGCGAGAATGGCCCTGGCTCGCTCGATGCTGTTGTTCGGCTACTTGTCCGGAGGGAACGCCACCGCCGCAGGTCGCAGTCGTCCCCTGCAGCAGGGTGTCGGCTGATGGTGATCGTCACGACGGAGATGAATCATTCGGCACGACGTTGCTGCTACCTCGGCCCCGATCAGCCGGTCAATTCGGATAATGCCCTACCGCGAACAACAGCGCCGTTGACCGACCCTGCCGGCATCGGCCTTCTCAGCGGCATCTCAGGCCGCTGCGGCATACTCGGCCGATGTTGGACCGCCAGTCGCATACGGTCGAACCCGCTCGCATTCGGGGGCCTTTCCCGATGATCATGGGAATGAGGAAGCGCGGTATGTCGCTGCGGGCCCGGGTGAATCTGCTGACCGCGTCGCTGGCCGCGGCCGCGGTCTTCGTGTCCGTCGTGGCGATCTACTTCGTGACCGAGCAGTCCCTGCGTGCTCAGGTCAACGACCGGCTCAGCGCCAACGTCGATGCACTCGCCGCCAGCGCGGCCTCGGGTGCCCCGCTGGCGTTCTTCGGGCTCGGGGGATCACAAACGCTCAAGGTCGCGTTGATCACCGAGGCCGGAGATGTGATCACCGCGGGCACCCACGACGCTCCCTTCGACGACAGGGACGCGTTGCGAACCGGCCCGGAGATGGCGGTGGCGCAGGGCCACGGATCCGGCACCAGCCGGGAACTCGCGGGCTATCAGGTGCTTGCCCGGAAACTGCCCAACGGGCAGACCCTGGTCGTCGCCGAGTCCCTGCAACCGAGCAAGCAGATGCTGAGCAAGCTCCTGCTCGCGCTGTCCTCGCTGGGCGCCCTGATCATCGTCCTGTCGGTGTTTGCGGCTTCGGCCGCGATCAGCACGGGGTTGCGGCCGGTGCGCCGGCTCGTGCTCGCCACCGAACGAATCGCCCGCACCCAGGAACTCCAGCCGATACCCGTGCACGGTCACGACGAACTCGCCCAGTTCACCCGAAGTTTCAACCTGATGCTCGAGGCGTTGACCCACTCCCGTGACCATCAGCGGGCCTTGATCGTCGACGCCGGCCGCGACCTGTTCGCCCCGCTGACCGCGCTGCGCACCAACCTCGAACTTCTGATCATGGCCAGCGACAACGCAGTGCCGACGCTCAGTGACAGCGAACGCCAGGCACTGTCGTCGGACGTCATAGAGCAGATCGGGCAACTCTCCCGAATTGTCGGCGAGTTGGTGGACCGGGCCCGCGAGCGCGATCTCGCTCCTGCCCGCTGACCGAGCCGCCTGATCGGTTATCAGCCCACCGCCGACTCACCGCCCCCGAGGCCCACCCACCGGAACGATGACCACCACTTCCGCAACCCCGCCCCGCTGTCGGCAATGCGAGCGGATACTCGCTGTGCCGCAGCCTCTTCCGAGGAAATAGCCAAAGTTCAGGCAGGAACCGCCCGTCGCTCGTCCCCGCGCGTGTTCGAGGCTCACAAACCGTTCGACTACCCGTTTCCCGATCCCTTTCGGCGATGCCGGGGCCGTCATCGGTCACGGCGAATCGGTGCGCGATTGCCCTTCCTGGACACGTCGGCGTGGACGGTGGCGGCCGCATACCGGACGGCATCGTCGAAGCGACTGCGCACGGTCCGAGAACACTGGACCAGCGCATCGTCGGTCGGGCACCACGCCGCGAGCTCAATGGGATGTGCAGTGGGTTGTCGTTACGGAGTGATGGTCAAAAGGGCGCGGAGACCGCCGAGGGCGCTGCCGGAGAGGGTGATGGTGCCGCCGTGGAGGGAGGCCTGTTGTGCGACGAGGGCGAGTCCGAGCCCGGAACCGCCGACTTGCGGATGGGGTCCTCGTTCGAACCGGCGCAGGACTCGTTGACGCTCGCTGACGGGAAGGCCCACACCGTTGTCGTCGACGCGCAGCTCGAGCAGATGCCCGTGCTCGACCGATCCGGAAGGGGCGGCAGATAACTCGATTTCCGTGGCCCGCCCGTGCGTAATCGCATTGCGTATCAGATTGTCGACTGCGAGCCGGATTCCGTCGGGCCATCCGGTGACGTAAATGGGCTCGTCGCCGCGGATCGTGACACGTACGTTCGGGTCGGTGCGTGCGCACTCCCGTGCCACTCGATCGAGCAATTCGGTGACGTCGAAGGAGATGCGATCTTCCGGCCGCATCAGCTCGCCGGCGGCGAGCTGGCCGAGCGCGGTGACGGTCGATTCGACGCGGCGTTGGGTGCGGATCAGGTCGCCCACGATCTCGTCGAGGTCGCGTTGCGGAAGCTGGTGGGTGCGCAGCATGTCCAGATCGGTGCGCATCGCGGTGAGCGGGGTKCGGAGTTCGTGGGCGGCGGCGGCAGCGAATCCGCGGGCCGAGTCCAAGGCGATCCGGGTGCGGTCCTGCGCTGCTGTCATGCGCGCCCACATATCGGTGATCGCGTCGGAGAGTTCCTCGGCCTCGGCGGCGCCGCGCACCCGGGGAGGCGTGGGGTAGGTGTTCGACGTCAGAGTGCGTGTCTGAGCGATCAGTTGGCGCAGCGGGCGCACCGCCCGACCCGCGAACACCCAGCCCAGCACCGCAGCCAACGCCACGGCCGCAGCTCCGGCGAGCGCAAACCGGCGGGCCGGCGGGCCGACCAGAGCGCTGGTGGGGTTGTCGCGAACTCCCACCGACAGCAGCGCGCCGTCAGTACGGTCCGCCGGAACGGTGCGCACCCGGTAGGTGACCCCGCGAACCACTTCGGTGGTCAACCCGGCCGGGGCCGGTGGCAGGGTCACCGGTGTCGACTCGAGGACAGTGTCGCCGGATCGCAGGGTCGCGACGTACCCCTGCCCGCGGCTGATCGGATTACCGGCACTCGCCAACGCCTGTGCCACCGCGTCGACCCGGCGGTCGCGTTGCTGATACTCGTTGTTCACCCAGGTCACCGCGGACGCCCCGGCTCCGACCAGCACGACGAGCGCGGCCGCGAGCCCGGCGGCCCACGCGACCCGGGCCCTCACCGATAACGAACGCTGCGGCCTCGTCACCGCGTCGGCTCCTCGCGGACGACGAACCCGACACCGCGCACGGTCTGGACCACCCGGGCGGCGCCTCCGGCCTCGAGTTTCTTGCGGAGGTAGCTGATGAACACGTCGACGACGTTGGTGTCGGCGGTGAAGTCGTATCCCCAAACCTGCTCCATCAACCGCTCCCGCGTGATGACGACGCCGATGTTCTCACTGAGCACGGCGAGCAATTCGAACTCCCGCTTGGTCAGATCGACCCGGACGCCGTCGACGAAGACGAGCCGACTGGCCGGGTCGAGATGCACGGAACCGATCGTGCGCGCGCTGCCGCGATGCTGGAGCATTGTGCCCCTGCGCAGCAGCGCACGCAGCCGGGCCACCAGTTCGGCGATGTCGAACGGTTTGATCAGGTAGTCGTCGGCGCCCGCCTCGAGGCCGGCGACCCGATCGTTGACGGTGTCCAAGGCGCTGAGCACACAGATGGGCACCTCGTTGCCCATCGCCCGCAACGCGGTGACCACTGCGACGCCGTCGAGGCCGGGCATCTGGATGTCGAGCACCACCGCGTCCGGGGGATCCGCGGCGACCTGACGCAGCGCATCCCGACCATCCACAGCGGTGTCGACTGTGAACCCCGACATCCGCAGGCCGCGGCCCACCGAATGCCGGACATCGGGGTCATCGTCCACCATCAAGATCCTCGGATCAGCGCTCATACCCGACAATCTTGCCGCCGATCATCCACGTCGGGGCTATCGCATCCGGCACTGCTGGCGCAGAGCGTGTTCGGCCGACCGGGCGTCCTTCAACGCGGCAGCGACATCGGGGTGTGCACCGAAGTACGCCTTGGCATCCTCTTTGCGGTGGTCCTTCGGTTCCCCGCGCAGAGCGGTCAGTTCCTGGTCGACATCGGGGTGCGCCTGCAGATACGCCGACACCTTCGGGGCACTGTCGGCGCGGGCGGCGGCGATCTGGCCCACCGTGCACACGGTGGCCGGTTTCGTCCTGTCGTCGAGGTGGGAGGTCGGTGCCGCCTGAGCTGCGGAGATCGTCACCGCCCCTACAGCGCATACTCCCACTGCGATGACCGCTGCCCGCCGAGCAATCCTGTTCATCCGTGCCATCTCCGCACTCCCGTCTTGGTGGAACATCCGGCCCTCGGCCGCACACTGGAAGGCTAGGAGGCATACCTTCAGATCACGGTAATCGCGTCTGAAGAAACTCTGAGAACTCGGTCCCACAGACCTGCACCAGCTTCTCGGCGAACGCGGCCGTAGGGGGTTGGGCAACCTCACCCCCGAGTATCTTGCCGTTCGACCAGCCGCTCGCCGAATCCGAATGTATGGCTGACCCATGATTTTTAAGGTTCCCGGTGGGCCGTCGGTGCTACTTCTGATCCTGCCGCCGAAAGGCCCCCTTCTTCGGCCCGTAATCCGCCCGATATCTACAACGTCCTGACCCGCTACGACTTCCATAGATTCCACGACCCGACGGATGTCGGGGATGGAGCGGATGGTGAAGGCTTTGCCCTCTCCCCTTACTCAACCTCTGGTTGCGTACTGACGGTCCACGGCACGGCCGGGCTTGTCCGTAAAGACCTGGGGGCTGGCGAGGGTACGTCAGCGCGCTCGCGACCGGCGACCCCGTTTCGGCACACCTGTACCGGGCTCGGGACAAATGCGGGGCCGGTGGAGGATGCGCGAGGTCGATGCACCGGCGCTTACCGAATGGCTTTACTATTCGGCGGATCACCGTTGGGCTGCCGATTGCCTGGGCGAGGCGGCGCGGACCGCGGGCACCGCGGATGGTTCGATGTAACCCCTGGGTTCGGTGGCCACGATTCCCATGCAGGTCGGATGACACATTCGGAGGTTCGGGACGGTGGCAGGTCAGACACGACGGAATCCGGCGCCGCGTCACGCCCTGCGGCAACCGCATCTGAGCCGACGCAGCCGTAGTGCGGTGACCGGCCTGCGGGTCCTGTCCGCGGTCCTGTCGGGCGCGGTCCTGGTTGTCACCGGCCTTGGATGGCATGTCTATCACGGCGTCGCCGCCGGGCTGACCCAGTCCGGGGCGCTTGTCGGGGAGCCCACCTCCAGCGGTAGCGATCAGAACATTCTGGTGATGGGCCTCGACAGCAGGCTGGATGAAAAGGGGCAGCCACTTCCGGCCGACATCTACGATGCACTGCACGCCGGTGACGACAGCGTCGGCGGCTACAACGCCAACGTGTTGATCTTGCTGCATATCCCGGGCGACGGTTCGAAGGCAACCGCAATTTCGATTCCCCGCGACGACTACGTCGATTTGGCCGGGTGCACAGCCAATCCATGCACCGGCAAGATCAAACAGGCGTACGGGGAGGCGGCCGACACCGCCCGCAAAGCGATGTCGGCACGCGGCGTGACGGATGCGACGCAACTCGAACAGCAATCCCGCGACGCGGGGCGGAGGGCCGAGATCGCCACCGTCAGAAAGTTCCTCGGTGGCGTGCCGATCGACCACTTCGTCGAAGTGACGTTGGTCGCCTTCTTCCAGATCGCACAGGTGGTGCAACCGATCGAGGTGTGCCTGAACGAAGATACTTCCGACAGCTATTCCGGGGCGAAATTCCATCAAGGTGTACAGGAAATCGATGCCGCGCAGGCGGTGGCATTCGTGCGGCAACGACGCGACCCGAACACCGATCTGAACTTCACCGACCTGGATCGGGACCGCCGACAGCAGGCATTCATCGTCTCGCTGTCGAGGAAATTGCAGCAGAACGGGACACTGACCAGCATGAGCAAGCTGCAGGGAATCCTCGATGTCGCGAAGCAGAACATCGCCGTCGACAGTGACCCCGATGTGGCCTCGTTCGCGACGACGGCCAGCAAACTCACCGGCGGCAACATCGCGTTCTACACCCTTCCCATCGATCATTTCGGGCAGAACGACAACGGTGAGGACGTCAACATCGTCGATCTCTCCGCAATCCACACCACCGTCGCGCAACTGCTCGGACATGGATCCACTTCCGGATCGACACATATCGAATCCACCCCCACGCCCACCAGAACGGGCCCTGTCGACGGCGCCGAGGGGACAGTGCTCGACATCGTCAATTCCAGCGGCCGGACCGGGTTGGCTGCGCAGTTCGAAGCAGACCTCTCCGCGCGCGGATTCACCCAAGGCTCAGCGACCACGGGCGCGGTGCACCCCGCCTCCACCCTCGAATACGGCTCCGGCGCTGAACAACCCGCGCAGCAGCTCGGCGAGATCACCGGACTTGCAGCGGTCGCGCGCACCGACCTCCCAGCTCACACGGTGCGACTGACCGTCGGAACCGACTTCACAGTGCCAGCCGCTCTGTCCGTCCCCACCTCGACATCATCTGCGCCCACCGGCACCACGACGCCACCCGCCCCGATGACCCCGGTACCAGCCACCGGCACGGGCGAGAATGCTCCCGCTCCCACCGATCTGACCAGCCTCTCCGGCGCCGACGTACCGTGCGTGAAATGAGGCAGCTGCACGCCAGGCGCGGTGCAGGGTCCATGCATGCGCGACGCCGGAGGGAGGACACATACACCGGCCCAGCGCTGGCATTGTGATGATGCGAATGATCGGCTCGCCGACCACCGGCCGGTTTTGCATGGTGGCGCGGGCGCACTGGGCGGCGATGTCCGCACTGGTGTCCGCGGCCGCGATCCCGCCGCCGAGATACGCGGCGTACGTGGTCGCCGCCCGGCACGCAAGGCGCGAAGCATCATGCCACGGCTTGAACGACGCAGCGCCAACTGAGTCGCGCACAGTCGGCCCGCCAGGGAATTGACGCACTGGTCGCGGTCCCGAGTGTCGGTCGGTGCCGTGATGTCCTCGACGACCTCACCTGTGACGTCCGCGTCGGCCACGGGCGAAGAGGTCCGGCGGTCCCCGTGAGATGCGCGGCACACTGTCTACGCATCGCCCCGCATCCTGCGCACGCTTCGGATCGCATCGACCGGGGACCAGGTGCCCTTGCGTGATCGGACCAGCGGGTAGCACCCCAGACCGAGAAGGACCGAGGTGAAGTGCCCGACCGCCGTGAAGTTCAGATCCACGAACAGCGGCAGCGCGTAGAACACCAGCACCCCCGCGACATAGACGTACCGCCACGGCGCCGCAATCCGGTACGTCAGCACCGCGATCACCCCGGCCAATCCGTAGCTGACACCGTAATCGAGGGTGTCGACCGCTGACGTGGGGGCGTAGCCGTGGCGGATCGCCCAGTACAGTGCCCCCTCACTAATGTACGTCGCGCCGACGTGCGCGATCACCACCACACACAACCACCGAAGAGTCCCCAGCCAACGCTCCGCCGGGACATGGAAGACGTTGAACGAAATGAAATAGGTGAACCATCCGCCGCCGGCGAGCCAGAAGGCACTCGAGATCAATACCCGAACCGGGTCCTCGGCAAGATGATGCAAGTTGGTCGATCGATTACCCAGCACCACGTCCAAGGCGTCCGAGGGCAGGTACCTCATCACCACCGAGGTCACCAGCAGTATCGCCAACCAGATGTAGGTCCCCGGCGCCCGCCGAACATACATCCACGCGGCCCGCAGAAAGGACCGAAGTCCTGACGAGAGGGGGACGTCCATCAGAATAAGTGTGCACCGCTCCCGCCTTCTTCGCAGCACAGGGGCAGGTGCAATGCCACCAAGGATTCTCCAGGTGGTACGCCGGGACGACAGCATGCGGAACGGGCACGGTGCAGAACACATTCCACTCACTGATCGGCTTTCCGGTCGGGTGCCCCTGGTGGCCGCGCAGGCCGCAATCGCCACCGACTTGACCACCGCTCACCACTGAACCACTGCGCATCCGACACCCTCCGATACGCCGAACAGGCCTGGGTTCAGTGGCGACGCCCGGACTGGTTGAGTCAGGCGAATCGGATGATCGACAGGACCCCGGCGACCAGGCAGTAGACGGCGAACGGGGTCAACGTCCTGGTCGTGAAGTAGCGGGTGAGGAACTTCACCGACAGGTACGCGGCGACACCGGCGACGAGCGCCCCGACCAGGATCTGCCCGTGCATGCCGTCGCCCTGCGGGCCGGCGAGGGTGGGCAGTTTGAGAACACCGGCCGCCAGGATGACCGGGGTGGCCAGTAGGAAGGCGAACTTGGCGGCGTCCTCGTGGCTCAGTCCGCGGAGCAGGCCGCCGACGATGGTCACGCCCGAGCGGCTGATCCCGGCGAGGAGGGCCAGACTCTGGATCACCCCGATGCCCGCCGCTTCCCGATAGTTCAGGGCGGCCAGGGCCCTCTCCCGCGGTTCGTCCGACACCGCGTGCGGGGGTGCCCCGACCACGACCGGCTCGACCGCCGCGGCGGCCCGCCGTCGCAGCACCTCGCCGACCGCGAGGACGACACCGTTAACCGTCAGAAAGATGGCGGCGGCCAGCGGGGTGGCGAACAGGGTGCGCAGCGGGTGTTCGAGGAGCAGACCCAGGATTCCGACCGGGATGGTGGCCACGACGATCAGCCAGGCCAGCCGCTCGGTGGAGGTCTCGATGCTGCGGGTGCGGACGGTGGTGACGAACGCGCCGATGATTGCCGCCCAGTCGCGGGCGTAGTAGATCAGCAGTGCGACGGCGGTCGCGACGTGCAGGGCGACGATGAAGGCGAGGAACGGGGTACCGGAGTCGGAGTCGCCYTCGGTGACCAGGGTTTCCCATGAGCCGCCGAGCCACGCGGGCAGCAGGACCGAGTGGCCCAGGCTCGAGATCGGGAACAGTTCGGTCACGCCCTGGAGGGCGCCGAGGACGATCGACTGGGGGTAGGTCAGTGCAGACACCCGGACAGCATGGACGCCGCGGTGACCATCGGCAACCCGGACGGCACCCGCCCGAGAATTCGGTGCGGCTCGGTTCCAGCGCTGTGGGGCAGGGGTTTTCGCCATATCCACAGATGGCTGCATGACGGTACGCGATGATGGTTGAGAATTCGCTGAGAGCGGGCCACGGTCACCGGACATTCCGGACCACATGGGCGCGACGAAGCAGGACGTGATGCAGCAACAATTTTCAGAGTCAGGTCCGGGCTGTAGCATTCCGGATCGTCGGCGGTCGACGCCACCCGTCCGTCGCGTGTTACCCGATGAGGTCAATGTGTCGAGGGATCGGAACACCGCTGCTGGTCTCGGGGCCCCACCCTCCTCGACGATTCCGCTCGGAGACGCCCCGGCACGGCGAGGCGACCGTCCACCAACGGGCCATTTCGCCCGTACTTCCCGGGGTACCGATCCGGGCAAAGCGCACTGCGAGTGATCTCGAAGCCGGTGCCGCGACGCTCAACAGCAGGCCTCGGAAGGCATTCGGATGGAGGACTCCTGCCGAAGCCCTCAACGATCATCAACTCTCGATCCGACAGGGCGGCGGTGCGACGACCCCGTGACCCTGGGCTGTGAACCGACGTTCCCGTGCTGCCCCTCCCCGCCGGCCGAGCGCGGGTCGCAATGCGTACCGGCCGACGGGGTCGAGACCGCCCGAGAATGGGAGCGAGCGGCGTTGACCACACTACGGCGGAAGGCCTTCACCGTCCCTGGCTTTGGACATCGACATGTCAGCGGTGCGTAGGTAATCGTCACGTTCACGGTTCTCAGCATTCAAGAAGATCGGGTTCTGTGTGCCCGTGGATTACGGATCGCCCGAGATGGAGGATCTCCGACACGATGAACCGGAGGAGGATCGAGTAGTTCGGCGACATCACGCCAGCTCAGTACCTCACGTCCAGGCGCCATCGGGCACACCACGAAATGTCGATGTGAACTTCCGGTCAATATACCGGCACCCTTTCGCCGCGGTGGCTACGCTCAGGATGATTTGTCGTATCTGTTGCGGTGCAATCTGAATGGGGTAGTCATGACGGTCATCAGCACTTCTCGATCTGGGAACAAGAGGTTTACGCGGGCCTTGGCGGTCGCGGGGATCGCCGTGCTCGCCATGGTCATGGGCAACGGCACCGCCTCGGCCGGCGTGGACAATTCCAGCTCCGTCGTCGACGCGCGAGGCAATCGGATCGAGGTTCTACAGGGTGATACCCAGTATCAGGTGGCCGCTGGACGGTGTTCCCACCAGTGTCGAGTTCTTCCACAACGGTTACGCCGGGGTCAACATCACCGGCCCGAACGCGGCAGAGTTCACGGGCACCAAGCTCACCGTCGGCTACCAAATCGGCTACCCGATCGCATTGTCCGGCGCGACCATCGTCCTCAATTCACCCGGGCTGGGGTTCGTGATCGGTTCGAGCAACGGGATCAACCTGGGGATCCTCCCCGATCCATCACTGAGCCTGAACGCGGGCACCAACGTCGGACTCGTCGGTGACATCATCCCGTCGCAGGAACTCGACATCGACCTGGCACCGGGCGGCATCACCACCGTCCCGCTGCTGGAAAACCAGTCGTTCGACGGACCGTCGGCGTCGGTGCGCATGCAGGGTGTCCATGGCTCCATTTCCGGTGCGCTCGGTGCGGTCACCATCCGGCCGTACGCCACCGCCGTGACTTCCAGCGGTGACACCGTCACCACGTACGGTGTGCCGCAGAAACTCAACTAGTCGCGAGACAGTCGCAGGCGGCCGCGGAGAGCCGCCTGCGACGGCGAGCCTGACGATGAACGTCCGCCGGAGCCCGTCGGCCACCGAGGGCAACCGTCGCCTCGATGTCTCCTCGATCAGCTCGGCCGCGCACCCCACGACGACCCCGAGCAGGAATCCTCCGCCACGGCCGTAACTGCGTCGATAGCGTCCCGGGGTGTTCCGCCAGGTCCACTCGGCGGGCAGGGAACACCCCCAGCGGCAGACCGACGAGGATGATAATGATTCTGCCGGCGATCGCACCGAATAGGCGAGATCGAGAGCATGCACGAGCCGTCTGAAATTGGTCAGCACCACTGAAATCGGGTGTGTTGCGCGGTGTATGACCGTCCGCTGCTGAGAAAATGCTGATACGTTGGACTTATCTGAGAATACGTCGCGCTGATCGTGCACACCGTTGCCCGTGAGTAGGATTCACCTCGTGCCGCAGCTCGTCGCAACCGATACGTGGCATCTCGGCCCCGCCGGACACCTCCCCGGACGTGGCAGCGGGGGTCGTTCACGTAGACCGCTTCTACACCCCTGAACGACGACGCGATTCACCCTACGCTCCGCGCAGGCCGCCGGAACTGCTCCTACGGGCCCGGGTCTGACCGCACCTCGAATGACGCCGCGTCGCCCGCACCGTCTCGGTGCCAACCGGTTCCGCCACCATCACCGCCCCGTAACAGAGGGCCAGCGCGGGCCGGCCTTCGTTTCCGCCACCTCGCATCCACGCGCGAGGGGTCCATGGTGGTACGCGTCAGGTGCTCGGGACCTACCCGGGAAGACGGGCCCTATGCACCATCAGCGGGTGGGAGGCTGGGAAAAAAACCCGTCGGCCTCCGGCAGACAGGTGAACACCAGGCGCAGGGAGCGGTCCGTCCCCACCGCACACCCCACGAGCCGCTTCCAGTCGGCCACGACGTTCGAAACCCGGACAAGGCGATCACACCGATCGAGCATCCGACCCGAGCCGGACGAGCCGCAGAACCCCTCCTCGCTGCGACGAGCAGCTCATCGGTCACCGCCTCCGCATGAGCGCGTACGCACCCCACAGCAGCACCACGATCGCCACTCCGGCGACGATGATCGGCCAGAACGGCATGACCCGAAAGGCGACGGAGTCCGCCGTGCGCTCGGCGGCGGTGAAAATCCAGATCACGGCGAACCGACGGATCGCCCTCGATCCACCGTGTCCACCACCCCAACGCGGGCCCTGCGACATTCGCATACCCACATTGTCGCTCTCGATTATCGCCCTCAGCGATCGGGTGCCGCATCGCCCACCGACCGGCGCCGGTCGCGCCACCCCGCACGCGACGATCCACCCGTTTTCCCAGGTCGCCCTGTCATTGCACAAATTGACCCTCGCCATTCCCTCGCGGGACTCAGCGACCACCGAATCCAGGGAACGGCTCCAGAAACATCTCGATCGGTCGGCTACCGCACACACCCACACCGAGCAGGGCGATACGATGATCTACTGCTCGGCCACCCTCCTCCTGGTCGCTCTGGCCATCGCAGCGGTCCATCTTCGCGAACACAAGACGGACCCGTCGCGTCCGCTCACGCTGCTCGTCGCCGTCCTGGCGCTCGTCGTGGCAGCCGGGAGCATCGATCAGGTCTACCGCATCGGCGAATCGGGTTCGCGCGCCGCCTGGAGCGACGCCGTCTCCCCCACCGGCTCAGCCCCGTAACGCCGACCGAGCGACTGCCGTGCATCCGAGACGCTCGCCGCATCGTCGGTCTCACTCGTCTACCCACAGTGATCGTGTGGGTCCGGCGCGTTCCGCGAGTACACGTGGGCGCAACGTGCGAGTACGGTGAGTAAACGTGGGCGTACGGTGCGTCGAGAATCGACGATCAGCAGCTGTAGGTTCCGGCGATCCGTGCCGGTCCCGCCGCCGTCCAACCCGCCGTCGGCGGTCAGGCCCCGATCAACGGCGACATCGTCATGACCGGAAACCTCATGACCGGCAACGAGATCCCAGACGTGATCGACACACTGCGCAGCGGCGGCCTCGACGTCGTCGAGGCCCACAACCACATCCTCGACGACCAGCCCCGCCCGTTCTCCCCGCACTTCTCATCCGTCGGCGACAGCCTCACCCTGGCTACCACGATGTGCGAGGCGATCTCCGACGTCACGCCCGGAACCTGACCATCCAGAGCAGACAGGAGCCGGATGGACACCCGCACCGGTGACCGGCACGGCCCGAGACCAGCCCGGCTGCTGCCCGCACTCATGATGGCATCGACCCTGATCTGCGCCTGTTCCTCCGAGCCATCGTCGCCGGACAGTCGCCCGCTGCCGCTGCATTCGGTCGCGGAAATTGCCCTCCCCGGAGACAATTCACGCTTCGACTACGCCAGTCTCGACCCCGAGCGGGGACTGCTGTTCATTGCACACCTCGGTGCCAGCGAGGTCATCGAAGTCGATATTCATAGCCGGCAGGTCGTCCGGACGATCCCGAACCTGTCCCAGGCGCACGGCGTCCTCGTCGTGCCCGAGCTGCGCCGGGTGTACGTCACCGCCACCGGCGACAACCGCCTGGTCATCCTCGACGAAGACACCGCCGCCGTGCTCGGGCAGGCCCCCACCGGTGACTACCCGGACGGGATCGCGTACGACCCGGAACGCGGTGCAGTGTGGACCACCAACGAATCCGGCGGCACCGAAACGGTCATCGACGCCGCCACCGCGCAGGTGCGCGGCACCGTGGACCTCGGCGACGACGTCGGGAACGTCGTCTACGATCCGGTCGCCGACCAGATGCTGGTCGCCGTGCAGGGCCGAGACGATCTGGCCGCCATCGACCCCGAAACACTCACCGTTACCCGCCGGATCCCGTTGCCCGGCTGCCGCCACGACCACGGGCTCGCCCTCGACCCGCAAGCGCGGCTCGCGTTCGTCGCCTGCGACGACAACGCCACCCTACTCACCGTCGACCTCACGAACTGGCAAGTCACCGGTACCGCCGGGGTCGGCACACGACCCGATGTCCTCGCCTACGACCAAGGCGCGCACCGCCTCTACGTCGCCGCCGAGAGCGGCACCGTCAGTGTGTTCGACCAGCAGGGCGGACACCTCACCGCGATCGGGTCCGGGCACCTCGCCGACGGCGCACACGTCGTCGCGGTCGACGAGAGCACCCACCACACCTACTATCCGGTGCCCACCGGAACCGGAAGCCATCCCGCCCTCCTCGAMCGCRCACCCACGCCCTGACCTCGGGACCGAGGTCGGCTGTAGTCGGCAACGACGGAATACCGGACCGACGCTGCGAGTCTCCTGAGTCCGGAGAAGTGGTCGTTGATGGACGGTATTCGCATCCCGCTGGCGACGTCCCGACAATCACCTCATCAACACCAATCCACGCTACGAACCAACCACGCAGGTCCTGCTGCGTGGCACGACACAACGCCGGCGTGGGGTTGGCGCTGGCGGCCGCGCACACCGAATAGGTTCGGGCTCGCGACCGTGGGCGTTATGGCTTTTTGAACACGTCATTGAGGGTGACGGTGCGCAGGTTCCGGTTCCGGATGATCTCGACGAGTTTCGGGTAGACGTGGGTGACCGGCAGATAGTTGAGATGCCCGATGACGATTGCCTGCGGCGTGAAGTACTGGGTGGCCATCTTCACGATGTAGTCCTCGGTGATCAGCGAGGAATCCGACAACGAGCCGTACCACAGCGTCGGCACCGTGTAGCCGAGGTCGGCGGCCACGGAATCAACGGCGGCATTGTGTTTTCCGTACGGCGGCCGGAAGTACGGTGCGGCGTCGACGCCGTAGGTGTTCGTCAGGAACGTGTGGTTCTTGGTCAGTTCGTCGGCGATCCGACTCTTCGATACGGTCGTCAGGTCCGGGTGGGACCAGGTGTGGTTGCCCAGCTGGATCTGACCACTCTCGACGAGAGGCCGCAGGAGTACGGCGTTGTCGGTCCACGAGTCGTATTGGCCGTTGACGAAGTAGGTGAGTCGGACCCCGGTGTCCTTCGCGAACTGGGTGTAGAGCCGGACGACGTCGCTGTTGACG